>NZ_BAAGTD010000038.1:0-83020 GCF_054782095.1 Streptomyces capparidis
ACCCCCATCATCACCACCGACGCACGCCAGCGCGCCGAAGCCAAATCCGCACTCATCACCCTCGTCGAACACGCGCTGATGGCACGGCTGCGCTAGACGGCACGGCCGCGGAAGCGGCGGAACGACACGCGGGTCCCCGCACGGCGACGGCCGGACGGGGACCTTCCTCCTGTGCGGGGGCGTGCGTGCGGGCGGGGGCGCCGCGCGCGCCCGCCGCCGGGCCCGTCAGCAGCCGCCGCAGTTGTAGTAGGTCACGTCCCAGTGGTTGCTCTCCCGGTAGTAGACGTTCCCCGAGCCGGAGCGCCACTTCGAGCCGCCGATGTAGGTGAAGTTCGCGTTCACGTAGTTGTTCAGGCAGGTGGAGAGGCTGAAGTCGAGCTTGTAGCCGTTCCAGTGGCTGTACGTGCCGCTGGCGTGGCCGGTCTCGGTGCCGCCGGTGACGTTCAGCGCGCAGCCGCTGGCCCGCTTGAGCGTCTGGGCGCCCTGCACCGTGGTGAGGTTGATCTGCTCGAACGAGGTGCAGGTGGGGTTGTTCCGGTCCGAGCAGCCGCCGCTGGAGGACCAGGTGATGCCGACCGAGCGGAACATGTCGGCGGCCTGCGCGTGGCTGAGCTTGGTGACGGCGTGCGCCTCGGTGGTGGAGGCGAGGCCGGCTCCCGGGGCGAACAGGACGGTGGCGGCGACCGCGGCGGCGGCCACGGCGGTGCGCGACTTCGTCAGCGCGGACCTGGACGGCAGGACTCGGGACGGCAGCGCGCGGGGCGACATGCTCATGACACGACCCATGACGGATCCTCCCCTGGGGCGAGGGACGGGTGCGGACGGTGGAGCGCTCACATGATGCCCCGGGTCTACGCTCGTAGACCAGAGGGCGTGCGCGTCCCCGTCCCGGGGGCCGGCGCACCACCGGCCCCCGGGCGCGGTCACTCCGCGGGGCGTACGCCGGCGCGCAGCAGGCCGTAGGTGTAGGCGTCGTTCAGCGCCTGCCAGGAGGCGGCGATGACGTTCGCGCCGACGCCGACCGTGGACCACTCGCCCTTGCCGTCGCCGGTCTCCACCAGTACCCGGGTGACCGACTCGGTGCCGTGCCTGCCCTCCAGGATGCGGACCTTGTAGTCCACCAGCTCCATGCGGGCCAGCTCCGGGTAGATCCGCTCCAGCGCCACGCGCAGCGCCTTGTCCAGGGCGTTGACCGGGCCGTTGCCCTCCGCGGTGCTCACCAGCCGCTCGCCCTTGGCCCACAGCTTGACCGTGGCCTCGTTGGCGTGGGTGCCGTCCGGGCGGTCCTCCACGATGGCCCGCCAGGACTCGACGGTGAAGTACGGCTCCGGCTCGCGCCCGGCGTTCCGCTCGATCGCGTCGCGCAGCAGCAGCTCGAACGAGGCGTCGGCGGCCTCGTAGGTGTAGCCGGCCTTCTCCCGCTCCTTGACCTGCTCCACGATCCGGCCGGTCAGCTCCCGGTCGCCGGACAGGTCGTAGCCGAGCTCCTTGCCCTTCAGCTCCACCGAGGCGCGCCCGGCCATGTCGGAGACCAGCATCCGCATGCTGTTGCCGACGAGCTCGGGGGCGATGTGCTGGTACAGGTCCGGATCCACCTTGATCGCCGAGGCGTGCAGGCCCGCCTTGTGCGCGAAGGCGGAGACGCCCACGTAGGGCTGGTGGGTGGACGGCGCGAGGTTGACCACCTCGGCGATCGCGTGCGAGATGCGGGTCATCTCGGCGAGGCAGCCCTCGGGCAGCACCCGGCGGTCGTACTTCAGCTCCAGGGCGGCGACGACGGGGAAGAGGTTGGCGTTGCCCACGCGCTCCCCGTAGCCGTTGGCGGTGCACTGCACATGGGTGGCGCCGCCGTCCACCGCGGCCAGGGTGTTGGCGACGGCGCAGCCGGTGTCGTCCTGGGCGTGGATGCCGAGCCTGGCCCCGGTGTCGGCCAGCACCGCGCCGACGACCGCCTGCACCTGCGCGGGCAGCATGCCGCCGTTGGTGTCGCACAGCACCACCACGTCGGCGCCGGCCTCGTGGGCGGCGCGCACCACGGCCCTGGCGTACTCGGGGTTGGCCCGGTAGCCGTCGAAGAAGTGCTCGCAGTCCACGAACACCCGGCGGCCGGCGGCGCGCAGGTGGGCGACGGTGTCGCGGACCATGGCCAGGTTCTCCTCCAGCGTGGTGCGCAGCGCCAGCTCCACATGCCGGTCGTGCGCCTTGGCGACCACCGTCACCACGGGCGCGCCGGAGGCGACGAGCGCGGCCACCTGGGGGTCGTCCGCCGCGGCGACACCGGCTCTGCGGGTGGCGCCGAACGCGACCAGCCGGGCGTGCCTGAGGTCGAGCTCGGTGGCGGCGCGGGCGAAGAACTCGGTGTCGCGGGGGTTGGCGCCCGGCCAGCCGCCCTCGATGAACCCGACGCCGAAGTCGTCCAGGTGCCGGGCGATGGTCAGCTTGTCGGCGACGGTGAGGGTGATGCCCTCGCGCTGGGCGCCGTCACGCAGTGTGGTGTCGAAGACGTGGAAGCCGTCGTCGGGACGGTGGGTCGTCTGGCCCGTCATGGCTGGAGCTCTCCTGTCGGGATCCGGTACGGGATGTCCCGGTACCACTGTCCCCCCTTCCCGCGCGCCGCGCCCTTCCGGCCGGTGGGCCGACGGGGTGCGTGGCGCATGAGCCGCAAAACGAAACGACCTCTCGCGGGTGCGAGAGGTCTGCGCGCGGGTCTGAGGACACGATGGCCGCCGTGGTGCGGGGTCGCACGGGCGGTCACTGCGGACCGGCGCGCCTGCTGCCAATAATCGTCGCGGCGAGCGGGAGCACGGGGGCAGTTTGCACACGACTGCCCCCGGCGGACAACTTCGTCTCAGGATGCGGTCGCCGGGGCGGGCGGATCCGGCTGCTTGGCCGGGTCCCGCCGGCGTCCGATGTCGGTGAGCGAGACGTTCGCCGTCTCCCGCATGGACAGGTACACCACCAGCGACACCGCGGCGCAGCCCGCGACGTACCAGTAGTAGCCGGACTCGGCCCCGCCGTTCTTGAACGCCAGCGCCACGTACTCGGCGGTGCCGCCGAACATGGCGTTCGCCAGGGCGTACGGCAGCGCCACGCCGAGGGCGCGCACCCCCGTGGGGAACAGCTCGGCCTTCACGCAGGCGTTGATCGAGGTGTAGCCCGTGATGACGATCAGGGCGAACAGGGCGAGGCCGAACGCGGGCCAGAAGCTGTCCACCCGCTTGAGCAGCGTCATCACCGGCACGGTCAGGAACGTGGAGCCGATCGCGAAGCTGATCAGCAGCGGGCGGCGGCCGATCCGGTCCGACAGCGCCCCGGCCAGCGGTTGCAGGCACATGAACACGAACAGGGCGCAGAAGCTGACCAGGGTCGCGGTGTGCTTGGACAGGCCCGCGCTGTTGTGCAGGTACTTGGTCAGGTACGTGGTGTAGGTGTAGTAGGCGACCGTGCCGCCCATGGTCAGCGCCATCACCAGCGCGGCCTCGCGGCGGTGCCGCAGCAGGGCGCGGACCGTGCCGCGGTCGGTCGCGGGCTCGCCCGCCTCCTCGTAGACCTCCGTCTCCAGCATGTTGCGGCGCAGGTAGAACACCACCGCGGCGCCGAGGGCGCCCACGACGAACGGCACCCGCCAGCCCCAGTCGTGCAGCGCGTCCTCCGACAGGGTGCTCTGGAGTATCAGCAGCAGGCCGAGGCCGCACAACTGCCCCGCGGTCATCGACACGTACTGGAAGCTGGAGGCGAAGCCGCGGCGGCCGGGCGCGGACGCCTCGGTGAGGTAGGTGGCGCTCGCGGCGTACTCGCCGCCGACGGACAGGCCCTGGAGCAGCCGGGCCAGCAGCAGCACGGCGGCGCCGCCGTAGCCCGCGACGGCGTAGGTCGGGGCGGCGGCGATCATCAGGGCGCTGGCCGACATCAGGGTGACGGTGAGGGTGAGCGCCGCCTTGCGGCCCTTGCGGTCGCCGACGCGGCCCAGCAGCCAGCCGCCCACCGGGCGCATGAAGAAGCCGACGGCGAAGATGCCGGCGGTGTTCATCAGCTTGGCCGTCTCGTTCCCGTCGGGGAAGAAGGCGTCCGCGAAGTAGGTGGCGAAGCTGGCGTAGACGAACCAGTCGAACCACTCGACCATGTTGCCCGCGGAGCCGACCCAGATCTTTCTCCAGTGCGCGTTGCCCAGCGAAGTGCCCATTCGCGAAACGGTGCACGACATTCCGCTTCCGTCGCAATACCGCGTTCAGGTGATCGCGAAGCACGTACGGGCATGTCACGGGCGGGACGCGCGGGGGCGCGGGCGCCGGGGCGCCGGCAGGGCGGGGCGACCCGCCGGGGAGCGCCGGGCGGGAACGCGCCGGGGCCGCGCGGACGGTGCGCCCGCGCGGCCCCGGCCGGTCCGATCCGGCCTGACCCGGTCTTCTTGCCTGGTCCGGTCTGGTCTGGTCTGGTCTGGTCAGAAGATGCGGTGCATCCAGCCGTGGGTGTCCTCGGCCGCGCCCGTCTGGATGTCCAGCAGGGCCTTGCGCAGCCGCAGCGTCACCTCGCCGGGCTGCCCGTCGGCGACCGTCCAGTCGGCGGCGGTGGACTTCACCTCGCCCACCGGCGTGATCACCGCCGCGGTGCCGCAGGCGAAGACCTCCGTCAGCGAGCCGTCCTCGTTGCCGCGCTGCCAGTCCTCCACCGAGATCCGGCCCTCCTCGGTGGCGTGGCCGAGGTCGGCGGCCAGCGCCAGCAGGGAGTCGCGGGTGATGCCGGGCAGCAGGGAGCCGGTCAGCGCGGGGGTGACGATCCGCGCGTCCGGGCCCGACCCGTACACGAAGTACAGGTTCATCCCGCCCATCTCCTCGATCCAGCGGTGCTCCACGGCGTCCAGCCACACGACCTGGTCACACCCCTGCGCGGCGGCCTGGGCCTGCGCGACCAGGGACGCGGCGTAGTTGCCCGCGCACTTGGCGGCGCCCGTCCCGCCGGGCGCGGCCCGCACGTACTCCTTGGACAGCCACACCGACACCGGCTTGACCCCGCCGTGGAAGTACGCGGCGGCGGGTGAGGCGATCAGCAGGAACAGGTACTCGCTCGCCGGCCTGACGCCGAGCCCGTTCTCCGTGGCGATCATGAAGGGTCGCAGGTAGAGGGTCTGCTCGGGCTGGTCCGGCACCCAGTCGCGGTCCTGGGTGACCAGCGCCTCGACGGCCGCGACGAACAGGTCGTCGGGCAGCTCGGGCATCGCCATGCGGCGGGCGGACGCGCGGAAGCGGGCGGCGTTGGCCCGGGGGCGGAAGGTGGCGACCCCGCCGTCCGGCTGCCGGTACGCCTTGAGCCCCTCGAAGATCGCCTGGCCGTAGTGGAGCGTCATGTTCGACGGGTCGATCTCCAGCGGCCCGTACGGCACCAACTGGGCCTCGTGCCAGCCGCGGCCCTCGCTCCAGCGGATGGTGACCATGTGGTCCGTGAACACCCGGCCGAATCCCGGGTTGGCCAGCAGGGCCGCGCGCTCGGCGGCGGGCAGCGGCCGCGCCGAGGGCTTGAGCTCGATGGCGGGCAGCGGGGCGGGTGCGCTTTCGGGCGTGGTCATCGTTTGCGTGTCCTTCACCTGTGTCGTGGTGGACCGTGCCCCGCTCCGTTACTCGGACGTCCAAGCTTCACCCCGTGCGGCGGCCCCCGATGTCTGCGGGGGCGGGCGGCGCGGGGATGCCGGGCGTGGCGGGAGGAGCAGGCCGTGGCCCTGGGTCGATACTCGCATCCCGCCGCGGGTAATCCCAGTGGCGGGGTGCGCGGGACCCCTGCCCGAAGCCCCGGGTGGCGCCTGCCGCGGTGTGCGGAAAGGCGAACGGGGCTCCGGCGCGGGAGCCCCGTGAACAGTGGCGCCCGCCGGTCAGCCGGCTACTCGGGCGGCCAGCGCGTCGCCGATCTCCGCGGTGGTGCGCGGCCCGGCGTCCGCGCGCGCGGCGAGGTCCTCGGCGACGGCGGCCTCGACGCGGGCGGCCTCGGCGGTCAGGCCGAGGTGCTGGAGCAGCAGGGCGACGGACAGCACCGTCGCGGTGGGGTCGGCCTTGCCGGTGCCCGCGATGTCGGGCGCGGAGCCGTGCACCGGCTCGAACATGGACGGGAAGGCGCCGGCGGGGTTGATGTTGCCGCTGGCGGCCAGGCCGATGCCGCCGGTGACGGCCGCGGCGAGGTCGGTGAGGATGTCACCGAAGAGGTTGTCGGTGACGATGACGTCGAACCGCTCGGGCTGGGTGACGAAGAAGATCGTCGCCGCGTCCACGTGCAGGTAGTCCGTGGTGACGTCCGGGAACTCCCGCCCCACCCGCTGGAAGATCTCCGACCACAGGTGGCCGGCGTGCACCAGCACGTTGTTCTTGTGCACCAGGGTGAGCCTGCGGCGGGGCCGGGCCTGGGCGCGGGCGTACGCGTCGCGGACCACCCGCTCGATGCCGAAGGCGGTGTTCAGGCTGACCTCGGTGGCGACCTCCTGCGCGGTGCCCTGGCGCAGCCGCCCGCCGTTGCCCACGTAGGGGCCCTCGGTGCCCTCGCGGACGACCACGAAGTCGATGTCCTGCTTGCCCGCGAGCGGGGAGTCCACGCCCGGGAAGAGCCGGGCCGGGCGCAGGTTGACGTGGTGGTCGAAGGCGAAGCGGAGCTTCAGCAGCAGGCCGCGCTCCAGGACGCCGGAGGGCACGCCGGGGTCGCCGATGGCGCCGAGCAGGATGGCGTCGTGGGCCTTGAGCTCCTCGAGCACCGGGTCCGGCAGGGTCTCGCCGGTGGCGTGCCAGCGGCGGGCGCCGAGGTCGTACTCGGTGGTCTCCACCGTGACCTCGGCGGGCAGGGCTGCGGCGAGGACCTTCAGGCCCTCGGCCACGACTTCCTGGCCGATGCCGTCACCGGGAATGGCTGCGAGGCGGATGGTGCGAGACATGGCGGCAGCCTAGTCGCCGTCCCAGCGAATGACACAACCGCGTCCACGATGCGGACACACCGCCGCCGCGCCGGGCCGCGCCGCCGGGCCCACGCGGCCGTGTCCCGCGGCGGTCACCCGCCCGCCGGCGCGCAACACCGCCGTTGTCCCCCGGACGGCGGCAGTTCACGTGTCGTCCCTCTTCCGGAACGCCGGACATGCGAACTTCGTTTCTTATGAAGACTCCGCGCATGGGTGTCCCGGAGCCGCTCGCCGAGCGGCTGAGCATGGCCGAGCAGCACGAGTACCTGCGCTCCCGCTTCGGGACGCGGATGAGCAGAAGGGGGCTGCTGCGCGGCGGCACCGCCGCGGCGGGGACGGCGGCGGGCGCGGGCCTGCTCGGCGGCTCGGCACGGGCCACCGCGGGCCCGGCCGCCGGCCCCACCCTGGTGACCAGGCCCGCGACGGCGGAGGTGGACGGCGCGCTGGTCGCCCCGTTCGGCCGGCATCTCGCCTTCGGCGCCGACCCGCGCACCCAGATGCGGATCTCCTGGCAGGTCCCGGTCGCGGTGCGGCGGCCCTATGTGCGCGTGGGCCCGCGGCCGTGGGAGCTCAGCCGGAAGCTGCCCGCCCGCCTGGTGCCGCTGCGCACGCCCGCGCTCGGCGGGCGCACCGGGCCGGTCGAGCAGTACTACCTGCACGCCGCGCTGGACGGGCTGCGCCCCGGCACCACGTACTACTACGGGTGCGGCCACGACGGCTTCGACCCGGCGACGCCCGGGGCGCTGCACACCCTGGGCTCGTTCACCACCGCCCCGGAGCCCGCGGCGCGGCGGCCGTTCACCTTCACCGCGTTCGGCGACCAGGGCGTCGGCGCCCACGCCGTGGCCAACGACAGCGTGCTCCTCGCCCAGAACCCGGCGTTCCACCTGCACGCGGGCGACATCGCCTACGCGGACGTCTCCGGCCACGGCACCGAGCAGGACACCTACGACCCCCGCTCGTGGGACGTGTTCTTCGCGCAGACCGAGCCGGTGGCCTCCCGGGTGCCGTGGATGGTGACCACGGGGAACCACGACATGGAGCCGTGGTACTCCCCCAACGGCTACGGCGGCGACCAGGCCCGCTTCGCCTTCCCCGGCGGCGGCCCGGCACCGGACCTGGCGCCCGGCGTGTACGCGTTCACCTACGGCAACGTCGGGGTGGTCGCGCTGGACGGAAACGACGTCAGCCACGAGATCCGCG
Source organism: Streptomyces capparidis (assembly GCF_054782095.1). Taxonomy (NCBI): domain Bacteria; kingdom Bacillati; phylum Actinomycetota; class Actinomycetes; order Kitasatosporales; family Streptomycetaceae; genus Streptomyces; species Streptomyces capparidis. Next base: position 8,132 of record NZ_BAAGTD010000038.1, read on the forward strand.
CCAACCTCGGCTACACCGCCGGTGGGCAGACCGCCTGGCTGGACCGGGAGCTGGCCCGGCTGCGGGCGGCGCCCGGCATCGACTTCCTCGTGGTGTTCTTCCACCACTGCGCCTTCTCCACCACCCGCGCCCACGCCTCCGACGGCGGGGTGCGCGAGGAGTGGGTGCCGCTGTTCGACCGGCACCGGGTGGACCTGGTCGTCAACGGCCACAACCACGTCTACGAGCGCACCGACGCCATCCGCGGCGGCGCGGTCCGGCCGGTGCCCATCGGCGGGACCGTGCGGCCGGAGTCCGACGGTGCCGTCTACATCACCGCGGGCGGGGCCGGCGCGGCGCTGTACAACTTCCCCGCGCCCGACGTCTACGACGGCCACGGCCGGGCGCACGCCGACGTGGCGAGCTACCACTGGACGGAGTCCGGGGACAAGCAGCCGGAGACCGTGACCTGGTCCCGGGTGCGCTACACCGGTTTCTCATTCATCCGCGTGGACTCCGTGCCCGCGCCGCGCGGCCGCGCGGCGAGGCTGACGGTGACGGCGCTGTCGGACACGGGGAAGCGGGTGGACCGCTTCACCGTGGAGCGGACGGCGCGGTAGGGCCTGTCCGCGCCGAAGCGGCCCGGGTCCGCCCGGCGCACGGACTCAGTGAACGGTGCGCGGGCTCAGTGGCCGGTGGCGCCGCCGTTGTCGCGGCGGTCGAGGGCGCGCTGGAGGGCTTCTGCGGCTTGGCGGCGGGCGTTGTCGTCCATGGCTGTCACTCCATTTCCGTGAAGGGGGAGGACCGGCGGGCGTGCGGCGCTGCTCGCGGCTCGCCGCCGCGCGGTCCGGTCGTGGAGACGGTGGTGAAGCGAACGCCAAGGGGCGGGCTTTCCCGGTGTGGCAGGGGTGGCCTGCGCCTGACACCGGTCGCGCATCGCCCGGTCGCTGGATTCAGCACACGTTGGCACCTTCCACGTTAGGGCAGGTCGGCGCGGTTGTCTCGGCGTTTACTAGGGTTTCCTACTATCTGAGACGACGCCGGTGGAACGCCGCCCTCCGGCGGAGCGGCGGCGTCCGCCCGGACCTGCGCGAACACGGCGGTGCCCCACCTCCTCGACGGGAGATGGGGCACCGTACTGCCGGCCGGACACCGCGGCCGGGCCCGGCGGACGCGTCGTCCGCCTGCCGGCCGGCCGTGTCCGCGCTCAGTCCACCAGGTTGACCGCGCGCGCGGAGGTGGCGCCGATCTCGCCGGTGATCTCGCCCAGCACCGGCGCCGGGATCTCGCTGTCCACGGTGAGCGCCACCAGCGCCTCACCGCCCTGCGCGGCGCGGGAGACCTGCATGCCCGCGATGTTGATGCCCGCCTCGCCGAGGATCCGGCCGACGGTGCCCACCACTCCGGGGCGGTCCTCGTAGCGCAGGAACGCCATGTGCTCGCTGAGCACCAGGTCCACGTCGTACTCGTCGATGCCGACGATCTTCTGGGTGTGCTTGGGGCCGATCAGGGTGCCGGAGACCGACACCTCGTCGCCGCCCGCCAGCGTGCCGCGCACCGTGATCAGGTTGCGGAACTCCGGGCTCTCGGTGCTGGTGGTCAGCCGCACCTCCACCCCGCGCTCCTGGGCGAACAGCGGCGCGTTGACGTAGGAGACCGTCTCGGCCACGACGTCGGAGAACACGCCCTTGAGGGCGGACAGCTCCAGCACCTTCACATCGTGCTGGGTGATCTCGCCGCGCACCTCCACGTCCAGGCGGACCGCGACCTCGCCCGCCAGCGCGGTGAAGATCCGGCCCAGGCGCTCGGCCAGCGGCAGCCCCGGGCGGACCTCCTCGGCGATGACACCGCCCTGCACATTGACCGCGTCCGGCACCAGCTCGCCCGCGAGCGCCAGCCGCACCGAGCGGGCGACGGCCACGCCCGCCTTCTCCTGCGCCTCGTCGGTGGACGCGCCCAGGTGCGGGGTGGCCACCACGTTCTCGAACTGGAACAGCGGCGAGTCGGTGCACGGCTCCTTGGCGAACACGTCCAGGCCCGCGCCCGCGACCCGGCCCTCCTTCAGCGCGCTGGCCAGGGCCTCCTCGTCCACGATGCCGCCGCGGGCGGCGTTGACGATGCGCACGGTCGGCTTGACCTTGCGCAGCGCCTCGTCGCCGATGAGACCGATGGTCTCCGGCGTCTTCGGCAGGTGGATGGTGATGAAGTCGGACACCCGCAGCAGGTCGTCCAGCGGCAGCAGCTTCACCCCCATCTGGGCGGCGCGCGCGGGCTGCACGTACGGGTCGTACGCGACGATCTTCATGCCGAACGCGGACATGCGCTGGGCCACCAGGACACCGATCCGGCCGAGGCCGATGACGCCGAGCGTCTTCTCGCTGAGCTCGACGCCCGTGTACTTGCTGCGCTTCCACTCGCCGCCCCGCAGCGCCGCGTTCGCCGGGGCGATGTTGCGGGCGGTGGCGATCAGCAGGCCGCAGGCCAGCTCGGCGGCGGTGACGATGTTGGACGTCGGGGCGTTGACGACCATCACGCCCGCCTTGGTGGCCGCCGACACGTCCACGTTGTCCAGGCCCACCCCCGCGCGGGCGACGACCTTCAGCCTGCGGGCCGCGGCGATGGCCTCGGCGTCCACCTTCGTCGCGCTGCGGACCAGGATGGCGTCGACGTCGGCGATGGCGGACAGGAGCTCGGCTCGGTCGGCGCCGTTGCACTGCCGGATCTCGAAGTCCGGCCCCAGGGCGTCGACGGTGGCGGGCGACAGCTCCTCGGCGATCAGTACGACGGGTTTCGGGGGTACGGGGGCCGTCCCCCGATTGGTTGACGTGCTCACGTGGTCCTCACTTGTCCTTCGCGGGACGGCCGGTCCCTGCGGCCGCACGGCGGGATAGAGGCAGGCGAATAGGAGACATTCCGCGTTCGGGAGACGCACGACGCTGTGAGCCTGACGCGCAAGTGCAGTCTAGCCACGGCGGTGCCGCCCACCGGCGCCGTTGGTCGAGGATCACCCGCAGCGTGGCTGGATGTCGCGGGTGTGCGGGCGGGGCGGCGGGGGCCCGCGCCGCGCCGGGCAGACGCAGGCCGCGCCGCCCGCCCGCCGCGGGTGCGGCGGGCGGGACGGCGCGGCCGGCCGGCTCAGGCGTCCTCGTTGTCCACCCAGCTCATGAGCCCGCGCAGCTTCTTGCCCGTGGTCTCCAGGGTGTGGTCGGAGTCCGCCTTCTTGTACTCGTTGTACTTCGGCAGCCCGGCCTTGTACTCCGCCATCCACTGCTTGGCGAAGCTGCCGTCCTGGATCTCGGCGAGCACCTTCTTCATCTCGGCCTTGGTGGCGTCGGTGACGATGCGGGGGCCGGTGACGTAGTCGCCCCACTCGGCGGTCTCCGAGACCGACCAGCGCATCTTCTCCAGACCGCCCTCGTACATCAGGTCCACGATGAGCTTCAGCTCGTGCAGGCACTCGAAGTAGGCGATCTCCGGCTGGTAGCCCGCCTCGACCAGGGTCTCGAAACCGGCCTTGACCAGCGCGGTCGTGCCGCCGCACAGCACGGCCTGCTCGCCGAACAGGTCGGTCTCGGTCTCCTCGGTGAAGGTGGTCTTGATGACGCCGGCGCGGGTGCCGCCGATGCCCTTGGCGTAGGACAGCGCCAGCGGGAACGCCTTGCCGGTGGCGTCCTGCTCGACCGCCGCGATGCACGGCACGCCGCGGCCCTCCTCGAACTGGCGGCGCACGAGGTGGCCCGGGCCCTTCGGGGCGACCATGCACACGTCCACGCCCGCCGGGGGCTCGATGAAGCCGAAGCGGATGTTGAAGCCGTGGCCGAAGAACAGCGCGTCGCCGTCCTTCAGGTTCGGCGCGATGGACTCCTTGTAGACGTCGGCCTGGACCGGGTCCGGGACCAGCACCATGATCACGTCAGCCTCGGCGGCGGCCTCGGCCGGGGTGACCACGCGCAGGCCCTGCTCCTCGGCCTTGGTCCGGGACTTCGACCCCTCGGGGAGGCCGACGCGCACGTCGACGCCGGAGTCGCGCAGGGACAGCGCGTGGGCGTGGCCCTGGCTGCCGTAGCCGAGAACCGCGACCTTGCGGCCCTGGATGATGGACAGGTCGGCGTCGTCGTCGTAGAACAGCTCGGCCACTTGGGGTCTTCTCCTTGGTTCAGGATTCGGTGTCACTGAGGTTGGGGTCTGCGGGGCGCTGCGGCGTTTCGCGGTGTACGTCCCACCGTAGGGCCCAGCGGCGCCGGGCGCGGCCGCGGGGGCCGCGCCCGGCCGGGGTCACGCCGACCTGTCGAGGGCGCGCAGCGAGCGGTCGGTGATGGAGCGGCCGCCGCGGCCGATGGCGACCACGCCGGACTGGACGAGCTCCTTGATGCCGAACGGCTCCAGCATCCGCAGCATCGCCTCCAGTTTGTCGCCGCTGCCGGTGGCCTCGATGGTGACCGCGTCCGGGGAGACGTCCACGGTCTTGGCGCGGAAGAGCTGGACGATCTCCACGATCTGGGAGCGGGTCTCGTTGTCGGCGCGGACCTTCACCAGCACCAGCTCGCGCTGGACCGCGGACGCCGGGTCCAGCTCGACGATCTTCAGCACGTTGACGAGCTTGTTGAGCTGCTTGGTGACCTGCTCCAGCGGGAGTTCCTCCACGTTGACCACGATGGTGATCCGAGAGATCTCCGGGTGCTCGGTGGTGCCGACGGCGAGGGAGTCGATGTTGAAGCCGCGCCGGAAGAACAGGGCGGCGATCCGGGCCAGGATGCCGGGCTTGTTCTCCACGAGGACGGAGAGCGTGTGCTTGGACATGGTTTCCTCTTCGGTGGCGTGCCGGCTGCGGTCAGTCGTCCGCGTCGCCGAAGTCCGGGCGGACGTCGCGCGCGGCCATGATCTCGTCGTTGGAGGTGCCGGCGGCGACCATCGGCCACACCATGGCGTTCTCGTGGACGATGAAGTCCACGACCACCGGGGCGTCGTTGAGGGCCAGCGCCCGCTCGATGGTGGCGTCGAGCTCGGCCGGGGACTCGCAGCGCAGGCCGTGGCAGCCCATGGCCTCGGCGAGCTTGACGAAGTCCGGGATGCGGGTGCCGGCGCCGGGGGTGAGGCCGTCCGCCTCCGGGCCGCTGTGCAGGACGGTGTTGGAGTAGCGCCGGCCGTAGAAGAGGGTCTGCCACTGGCGGACCATGCCCAGCGCGCCGTTGTTGATGATCGCGACCTTGATCGGGATGTTGTTCAGGGCGCAGGTGACCAGCTCCTGGTTGGTCATCTGGAAGCAGCCGTCGCCGTCGATCGCCCAGACGGTGGTGTCCGGGCGGCCGGTCTTGGCGCCCATCGCGGCCGGGACCGCGTAGCCCATCGTGCCGAGCCCGCCGGAGTTCAGCCAGGTGCCGGGCCGCTCGAAGGTGATGAACTGCGACGCCCACATCTGGTGCTGGCCGACGCCCGCCGCGTAGACGGTGTCCTCGCCGGACAGGCGGCCGATCCGCTCTATGACCTGCTGCGGGGCCAGGCTGCCGTCGGCCGGTGCCTCGTACCCGAGCGGGTAGGTCTTCTTCCAGCCGTTCAGCCGGTTCCACCAGTCGCTGTAGACGCCCTTGTGGCCCGCGTCGTGCTCGGCCTGGACCGCGACGATCAGGTCGGCGATCACCTCGCGGGCGTCGCCGACGATCGGCACGTCCGCCAGCCGGTTCTTGGAGATCTCCGCGGGGTCGATGTCGGCGTGGACGATCCTGGCGTTCGGGGCGAAGGTGTCCAGGCGGCCGGTGACCCGGTCGTCGAAGCGGGCGCCGAGCGCGACGATCAGGTCCGCCTTCTGGAGCGCGGCCACGGCCGGGACGCTGCCGTGCATGCCCGGCATGCCCAGGTGCTGCGGGTGGCTGTCGGGGAACGCGCCGCGCGCCATCAGGGTGGTGACCACGGGCGCGCCGGTCAGCTCGGCGAGGATGCGCAGCTCGGCCGTCGCGCGGGCCTTCAGCACGCCGCCGCCGACGTACAGCACCGGGCGCTGGGCGCCGACGACCATCCGCGCGGCCTCGCGGATCTGCTTGGCGTGCGGCTTGGTGACCGGGCGGTAGCCGGGCAGCTCGGGGGACGGCGGCCAGCGGAAGGTGGTCTGCGCCTGGAGGGCGTCCTTGGAGATGTCCACCAGGACGGGGCCGGGGCGGCCGGTGGAGGCGATGTGGAACGCCTCCGCGATGGTGCGCGGGATGTCGTCCGCGTCGGTCACCAGGAAGTTGTGCTTGGTGATCGGCATGGTGATGCCGCAGATGTCCGCCTCCTGGAAGGCGTCCGTGCCGATGGAGTGGCTGGCGACCTGGCCGGTGATGGCGACCAGGGGCACCGAGTCCATGTGGGCGTCGGCGATCGGCGTGACCAGGTTGGTGGCGCCGGGGCCCGAGGTGGCCATGCAGACGCCGACCTTGCCGGTGGCCTGGGCGTAGCCGGTGGCGGCGTGCCCCGCGCCCTGCTCGTGGCGGACCAGGATGTGGCGCACTCGCGAGGAGTCGAGCAGCGGGTCGTAGGCGGGCAGGATCGCGCCTCCGGGGATGCCGAAGACGGTCTCGGCACCCACTTCCTCCAGGGAACGGATCAGGGCCTGCGCGCCGGTCAGCCTGGCTGGGGAAACGGGCGCCCGCTCCGCGCCGCGGGCCCGCGGCTGCGGGTGAGGGGACCCTGTGGCCTGCTCGGTCATCTGGGATTCTCTTCTCGAGAGGATGGTGCGGGAGGGTTTGCGGCAACAAAAAACCCCTCGTGCCCGTAGGGCAAGCGAGGGGAGCGCGTCAGCGGGGGATCACGGGGCCGTGCGGGACAGCCCTGGATCAGCCGACGCGCCGTCCAAGTACGAGAATTCGGGTGCGCATGGCACCGACCTTCCTCCGACATCGTCAGGAGTGTCAAGCCGGTGGGACGGACGTCTCATTATGCGGGCGGCCGGCCCCCGCGTGCGGCAGCGCTCCCGCGGGCACCGCGGCAGGCGGCGCGGTGTGCGGCACCGGGTAGGAGCCGCGGGTCAGGGCGCGGCGCAGCGGCGCCCTCTCCAGCGGGCCGGAGAAGACCATCCCCTGCGCGTAGGTGCAACCCATGGCGCGCAGCGCCTGCGCCTGCTCGGGCCGGTCGACGCCGTCGGCGACGGTGGTCAGGCCGAGCTCGTTGGCGAGCCGGAGCATACCGGCCGTGAGCTTGTACAGCCGCCCGTTCTCCACCACTCCCTCCACGAAACTGCGGTCGATCTTGACTATGTCCACGGGCAGCCGGCGCAGCGCGGTCATCGAGCCGGAGCCCGCGCCGAAGCAGTCCAGCGCGATGCGCACCCCGTACCGCTTGAGCTCCACCAGCCTGCGCTCCAGGTCCTCCATGGAGTCGCGGGGGTCGCTCTCGGACACCTCGAGCACCAGGCACTCGCCGGGCAGGCCGCGGCGCGCGGCGACCTCCTCCACCCGGTGCGCGGCCGGGCCGCGCTCCAGCAGGCGCTTGGCGGACATGCGCACCGCCACCGGGGCGCGGTGGCCGGCCCGGTACCGGTCGGCGGCCTGGCCGACGGCCTCGTCCAGCAGCCAGCGGCTGAGATCGGCGGTGCGGTCGGAGTCCTCGGCCATGCGCAGGAACTCGGCGGGCGTGAGCAGCATGCCCTGCGCCGACCGCCACCGGGGCTGCGCCTCGACCAGGGCGACCTCGCCGGTGACCAGGTCCACCACCGGCTGGTGCAGCAGGGTGAACTCGCCCTCGTCGAGCGCGGTGCGCAGCCGGTCGGCGAGCTCGGTGCGGCGCACCACGTCGGCGCGCATCTGGGGGGCGTACATCTCCACCCGGCCCTTGCCCGCGGCCTTGGCCCGGTACATCGCCAGGTCGGCGTTGCGCATCAGCTCCTGGCAGCCGATGCCGGGCTCGGCGAAGGCCACGCCGATGCTGGCCGCGATGCGCACCTCGGTGCCCGCGACGCGGTAGGGCTCGGACAGGGAGGTGCGCAGCCGGTCGGCCACCTCGCGGATCTGGAGCTCCCGCACATACAGGTCCTCGCTGCCGCCGCACACCAGGGCGGCGAACTCGTCGCCCCCGAAGCGGGCCACCGTGTCCCCCGCCCGGACGGCGTCCTGGAGCCTGCGGGCGGCGTGCACCAGCAGCTCGTCGCCCGCCTGGTGGCCCACGGTGTCGTTGACCCCCTTGAAGCCGTCCAGGTCGATGAAGAGCACGGCGGCGATGCCGTCCCCGGTGCGGCGCCCGCCGAGCGCCTGGCGCACCCGCTCGGTGAACAGCGCCCGGTTGGGCAGGTCGGTGAGCGGGTCGTGGGAGGCGCTGTGCTGGAGCTGCGCCTGGAGCCTGACCCGCTCGGTGACGTCCCGGCTGTTGAAGATCAGGCCGTCCTGGTGGCGGTTGACCGTGGACTCCACGTGCAGCCAGGAGCCGGTGCCCGAGCGGATGCGGCACTCGATGCGCGTAGCGCTCTCCTCGTGCGGCGGGGCGGCCAGGAAGCGGCGCACCTCCCGCAGTGTCCTGCCGAGGTCGGCCGGGTGGACCAGGCGGGCGAACTCGGTGCCGACCAGCTCCTCCGGGGAGCGCCCGTACACGCCCTGCGCCGCGGGGCTGACGTAGCGCAGCACCCCGGCGGGGGTGGCGATCATGATGACGTCGCTCGAGCCCTGCACCAGCGAGCGGAAGTGGTTCTCCTGCTGCGCCAGCTCCTGGGTGAGGGAGATGTTGTCCAGCAGCATGATGCCCTGGCGGACCACCAGGGCGAGCACGACGAGGCAGCAGGTGAGCAGCACCACGCGGTCCACGCGGCGCCCGTTGAGGACGTTGTAGATGATCCCCAGGGTGCACACGGCCGCGGCGACGTAGGGCGTGAGCGCGGTGAGGGCGCTCGCCACGCGCCGCACGGGCTGGGTGACGATCGTGGTGCGGCCGCGGCGGGCGGCCGCCTCGCGGGCGCTGACCCACGGCGCGTAGGCCAGCAGCATGCTGCCCGCGAACCAGCCCGCGTCGAGCATCTGGCCGGAGTGGTAGCTGTCGCGCAGCACCGGGGTGGTGAACAGCGCGTCGCACAGCACGGTGAGGGCGAGCGCGGCCAGCGCGGTGTTCACCGCGGTGCGGTTGACCGACGAGCGCCTGAAGTGCAGCGCCATGACCATGCTGACCAGGACGATGTCCATCAGCGGGTAGGCCAGCGTGAGCGCGGTGCGCAGCGAGCCGCCGGAGTCGCCGTGGGCGGTGTGGGCCAGCGCCAGGCTCCAGCTCAGGGTGATCAGGGACCCGGCGATCAGCCAACTGTCCAGCCCGAGGCAGACCCAGCCCAGGCGGGTGCACGGCCGCTTGGCCAGCACCAGCAGGCCGATGATCGCGGGCGGGGCGAACATCAGGAACAGGAAGTCCGCCGCGGAGATGCTGGGCACCCGCGCGCCCTGGACGACCTCGTACCAGCCCCAGACCGCGTTGCCCGCGGCGACCATGAACGAGGAGACGGCGAACAGCAGCCAGGCGGGCCGGCTGCGCCCGGAGACGGCGCGGGCGTACCACAGGCAGGAGGCGCAGGCGCACAGGGCGGCGGCGCACAGGCCGAAGTCGCCCATGACGCTGGCGACGAAGGGGGTGCCCCAGCCCACGGCCGAGCCGACGGCGTAGCCGCCGCAGAGCACCGCCACGACGAGCTGCGGCAGCAGCCCGGCGCGCCCGCCGGTGACGGGCGCCCGGGTCAGGACGGCGGTGGGCGCGCTCACCTCGGCCACCGTCCCTCACGCGGCCGGCCCACGGGCAGCCGCCTCTCGCAGGGGCGCATCCGGCACTCCGCGGAGGAGCGCCCGCGGTCGCCCGGCCGCAGCAGGTCGTGCCGCGGCCGGTCCTGGCGCCGCCCGTCGTGGGGCGGCTTCGTCCGTTCCCGCGCCGGGTTGGTGTTCCGGCGGTAGTTGGTCCATTGGCCGCACATCGCCCGTCGCCCCCCTTAGGTCGAAGACTCCTGGGGTTTTTCCGGCGTCCGCACTCCGTCCCCTCCTAATTGGGAGTTACGGCGCATCCCCGCTCCGGACGATACACCAGACGGTCACTCAGGGACATAGTGAATGTACTGAGCGTAACCATATCGGGTGGCGCAGACACTCAGTGCAGTCAAAGCCCCGCCAAAGGACCTCTCTGTATGGAAATAACGCAAGTCAGCTCATGACAATGACATTTTCCAGGGGGTCTCCGGAGAGATACCGGCGCACTTGTGCCCGGACCAGCCGCCTGGCACGGGGGAGGAAGGCGGAGCTGCTGCCACCCACGTGCGGGCTGATGAGCACGTTGGGCGCGTGCCACAGGGGGTGTCCCGGGGGCAGTGGTTCGGGGTCGGTGACGTCCAGGGCCGCGTGCAGCCTGCCCGACTCCAGCTCCGGCAGCAGCGCCTTGGTGTCCACGACCGCGCCGCGGCCGACGTTGACCAGCAGCGCGCCGTCCCTCATCCGGGCCAGGAAACCGGCGTCCACCAGGCCCCGCGTCTCGTCCGTCAGCGGGGTGACCAGAATCACCACGTCCGCGCGGGGCAGCAGGTGTGAAAGGTCACGCAGGGGGCGCACGGGACCACGCGGCGTCTCGCGAGCGCTGCGCGCGACCCGTATGACGTCGCACTCGAACGGCGTGAGCCGGTCCTCGATCGCGGCGCCGATCGCGCCGTACCCGACGATGAGCACCGTTCTGTCGGCGAGCGCCGGGTAGAAGCCGGCGTACCACCGCTCCGTGTCCTGCCCCCGGACAAACCTGGGTATACCGCGCAGCGAGGACAGGGTCAGGGTGAGCGCGAGTTCCGCCGTGCTGGCTTCGTGGACACCGCGGGCGTTGCAGAGCGTAACGCCGCTCGGAATGTGCGGAAGCAGCACATCCACTCCGGCGGTGAGTGTCTGCACAACGCGCAGGTTCCGCATGCGCGGCAGCAGGGGAACGGCGACGGGCCCCTTCAGATAGGGGGTGACGAAGAATTCCACCGCCTCGATACCGGAAGGCGGTTCCCCTTCTCCGTCCCAGTAGCCGTATTCCGGCCCCTCGGGCAGGCCTTCGATTTCCTGCGGCGGGAGCGAGAGCCAGATGTGCTTCGTCGTATCCATGTCAGGAGGCTAAGTCAGCAGACGTTAGTTTGGTGCCGCCGCCGGTGAGGGGCAGTGCGGAGGGGACAACCGGGTGGAGCGCAGGACAATGGGCGCGTCGGCTCTCGTGGTGGGCGCCGTCGGGCTGGGGTGCATGCCCATGAGCTGGGCGTACGGCTCGTCACGGCGGAACGGGGAGGAGTCCTTGCGCGCGGTGCGGGCCGCGCTCGACCACGGGGTGACGCTCTTCGACACCGCCGACATGTACGGCCCCTTCACCAACGAGCTGCTCCTGGGGCGGGCGCTGCGCGGCCGCAGGGACGAGGCGTTCGTCTCCACCAAGTGCGGGTTGCTGGTGGGCGACTCGCACATCGTCGCGAACGGCAGGCCGGGCTATGTCCGGCGCGCCTGCGACGCGTCGCTGCGCCGTCTCCAGACCGACGTCATCGATTTGTACCAGCTTCACCGGGTCGATCCGGAAGTGCCGCTGGAGGAGACCTGGGGGGCGATGGCGGAACTCGTCACCGCCGGAAAGGTGCGCGCGCTCGGCCTGTGCGCGGTGGGGGCGCGCGCGGATCGGCGAGGGGGCGCGAACGGGGGCGCGGGCATGCATTCGCTCACTCTGCGTCAACTGGCGTGCGCGCAGCAGGTCTTCCCGGTCTCCTGCGTCCAGGCCGAGCTGTCGGTGTGGTCGCCGGAAGCCCTGGCGGACCTGCTCCCGTGGTGCGTGGCGCGCGGGGTGGGGCTGATGGCGGCGATGCCCCTGGGGAACGGGTTCCTCAGCGGGACGCTGCGGCCTGGTGAGGGCTTCGAGCCGGACGACCTGCGGGCCCGGCACCCGCGGTTCACCGCCGAGATGATGGCGGCGAACCAGCCGATAGTGGCGGGTCTCCGGCGGGTGGCCGAGCGGCACGGGGCCACGCCCGCGCAGGTCGCGCTCGCCTGGGTGCTGGCGCAGGGACCCGGCGTGGTGCCGGTGCCCGGCACCCGGCGGGAGCGGTGGGCGGTGGAGAACGCGCGCGCCGCCGGGCTGCGGCTGACCCCGCCGGACCTGGCGGAGATAGCCGCGCTGCCCCGGGCGCTGGGGTCGTGGGACTGAGGCGCGCGGCGCGGGGACCGTGCGCCGCCCGGCGCTCCCGCCCCGGCGCCACCGGCGGCGCGCGGGGACGCCGCGCGCCGATCACCCAGGTCTTCGGGGCCGGTCGTGTTGTCCTGGAGACATGCAGAGTTCAGCGTTGCTCTCCTCCACGCGCAGCCGAGTCCTCGCGCTGGCCGCGGCCGTGCTGCTCGCGGCGACGGCCTGCTCCTCCGACGGCGACGGCCCGGGGGAGTCCGCGTCCTCCCCCGCTCCCTCGTCCCCGGCCTCCTCCCCCGCGGCCTCGTCCCCCGGCCCGGGCGCCTCCTCGCCCGGCGCGTCCTCGTCCGGGCGCCGGGCCACCGGCGCCACCGTCGCGGGCACCGTGGCCACCGACCTGGACACCCCGTGGGGCCTGGCCTTCCTGCCCGGCGGCGACGCCCTGGTCGCCTCGCGGGACACCGGTGAGGTGGTGCGGGTGTCCGAGGGCGGGCGGAAGAGGACCGTGGGCACCGTGCCGGGCGTACGGACCGCGGACGGCGGCGAGGGCGGGCTGCTCGGGCTCGCGGTCGCGCCGACGTTCGAGCAGGATCGTTACGTCTACGCCTACTACACCGCGGAGCGGGACAACCGCATCGTGCGGATGAAGCTCGAGGGCGACCGGCTCGGCCGCCCCGCCACGGTGCTGGCCGGGATACCGAGCGGCACCAACCACATCGGCGGCCGGATCGCGTTCGGCCCCGACGGCATGCTGTACGCGGGCACCGGCGAGCGCTACGACGCGGACCTGGCCCAGGACCGGTCCTCCCTCGGCGGGAAGATCCTGCGGATGCGGCCCGACGGCGAGCCCGCGCCCGGCAACCCGTTCCCCGGCTCGGTCGTCTACTCCCTGGGCCACCGCAACGTGCAGGGCCTGGCCTGGGACGACCAGGGGCGGCTGTGGGCGTCGGAGTTCGGGCAGAACCGGTGGGACGAGCTGAACCTCATCCGGCCCGGCGGCAACTACGGCTGGCCCGAGGTCGAAGGGAAGGCGGACGGCTCCGCGGACCGGGACGAGTACGTGGACCCGGTCGCCCAGTGGTCCACCGAGGAGGCGTCCCCCAGCGGCATCGCCTACGCCGACGGCGCCGTGTGGCTGGCCGGGCTGAGGGGACGGCGGCTGTGGATGGTCCCCGTGGACGGCGAGCGGGCCGGGAAGCCGAAGGCGCTGTTCACCGGCGAGTACGGGCGCCTGCGGACGGTGGCGCGGGCCGCGGACGGCTCGCTGTGGCTGTCCACGAGCAACACCGACGGGCGCGGGACGCCCGGCGCCGACGACGATCGCCTCTTGCGCCTCACCGTGCGGTAACGGACGATGGCCGGATGTTCGGGAGTATTTTCGAAGAGTTGTTCAGTCCGGGACGTAAGCACACCCAGGACGAGCGCAACCGCCTCGAGATGACGCGCGACGAGGCGGGGGACGCGGACCCGGGCGCCGGTCCCATCGACCTGGACTCGGGCGTGGTGGTGATCCGGCCCGCCGGCGCCTGAGCACCCCCGGCAGGCCGGGACACCCGAGCACCCGGGGCACCACCACCCCCGGGAGTCCGGCCGCGCGGCCTCGCCTGCCGACCCGGCCGGGCGGCTCCGGCGCACGGAGGCGGCGCTGCCGTGCCCCGGCGCAGCGGTCCCGTGCCTGGCCGATTCCCGCGGGTCCGGCTCCCGCACACTGTCACTCAGTGCCAAGCCGAAGCCAGAATTCTCCTCCGCACCCACGGGCCCGGACCGCTCCGGGGCACCCGCGCCCCTCACGCCTCCGCGTACAGGCCGAGCCGGTGCGCCAGGGCCGCCGCCTCGCCCCGGCCCGCGACCCCCAGCTTCGCCAGGATGTTGGACACGTGCACGCTCGCCGTCTTCGGCGTGATGAACAGCTCCTCGGCTATCTGCCGGTTGGTGCGCCCGGCCGTCACCAGCCGCAGCACCTCCCGCTCCCGCCTGGTGAGCCCCAGCGCGGCGTCCGGCGTCACCGGCCGCTCCGGGCGGCGCTCCGCCGCCTCCTCCAGCGGGATGCGGGCCCGCTCCGCCAACTGCCCGATCTCCCGGGACAGGGCGCCCGCGCCCAGCCGCCCGGCCTCCCGCGCGGCCCGCCGCAGCGCCGCGCCCGCGCCCTCCCGGTCCCCCGAGCCGACCAGCGCCTCCGCCTGCCGGTAGCGGGCCAGCGCCAGCGGGTACGGCCAGCCGACGGGCTCCATCAGGGTCAGCGCGCGCGCCCACAGCGCCGGGTCGGCCCGGCCCTCGGCCCTGGCGAGCTCGCCCTGGACCATCACCGCCCAGGCCTGCCACACGGGAGCGGGCTGCGCCAGCCCCGCCGCGGCGGCGCGGATCGCGGCCAGGGTCTCCTCCCGGCCCTCCCGCATGGCCTGCACCCCGGTGGTCTCCGCCTCCGTCTGCGCGCCGTGGAACAGCAGCGGCCACGCGTACCGCTCCATGCCCGGCGGGAAGCCCTTGTCCACCGCCCGCCGCAGGTGCTCCCGCGCCTCGGCGAACCATCCGCCGTGCCGCGCCACGCGCAGCCTCAGGTCCGCCAGCGGCAGCGCCTGCTGCGGCTGGAGGTCGGCGCCGAAGCTCTCCAGGGCGCGGTCCAGGTACTCCTGGGCGCGGGGCAGGTCGCCGCGGCGCAGCGCGAGGTCGGCCCCGTGCGCCTCCAGCATGGCGCGCGTCTGCGCCGCCCGCACCCAGTCCATGGCCTGCGCGTACCGGTCGTCGACCTCCGCCCAGTCGCCCGTGGAGATCAGCGACTCCATCAGATTGCCCAGCAGGAACGCACCGTTGTCCCTGGTCAGGCCGTACTTCTCGGCGACGGCCGCGCCCTTGCGGGCCACCTCGGCGGCCTCCCGCGAGCGCCCGGCGCCCTCCAGGGTGGAGGAGAGGTTGATGTAGCCGCGCGCCAGCACGTCGGCGTCCTCCATGGCCCGGGCCCGCCGCACCACCTCCTCCAGCTCGGCGATCCCGCGCTCGAGCTGCCCCTGGAAGGCGTGCAGCACCCCGAGGGTGTTGCGCGCGTGCAGCTCGCCCGCCAGCGAGCCCACCTCGGCGGCGATCCGCATCGCCTCCTCCGCCGTGCGCAGGCTCTCCTCGGTGCTGACGTGCAGCGCCTCCCAGGCGGCGACCCGGTTGAGCACGTCCGCCCGGACCGCCGACGGCGGCCGTCCCTCCACCAGCCGGCGCGCCTCGAGCAGCTCCGCCCTGCCGTCGGCGCGCTGGAGCACCGTCACGGCCCGGGAGCGCTGGAGCCAGAACCACGCGGCGCGCTCCGGGTTCCGGCTCTCGTCGATGTGCCGCAGGGCGCGCTTGGACAGCTTGTACGCCCGGTCGTTGGCCCCGCCCCTGCGGGCCGCCACGGTGGCCTCGGCCAGCAGGTCCAGGAAGCGCATCTGCCCGTCCTGCCTGTCCCCGGCCGAGCCGCACATCGGGTACCCCTCGGCCGCGCCGTCCACCGTGCGCAGGGTGGCGACGGTCTCGTCCGAGGCCGACTCCCACAGCTCGAGCGCCCGCTCCAGCAGGCCGAACTGCTCGGAGTAGGCGCTGCGCCTGCGGGCGGCGACGGCGGCGTTCAGCACCGCGGGCAGCGCCTTGTCGGGGTCGTTGGCGTGGTACCAGTAGCTGGCGAGCCTGGCCTCGCGCTCGTCGGGGCGCACCAGGCCGGGCTGGGCCTCCAGCGCCTCGGCGAACCTGCGGTTGAGGCGGCTGCGCTCGCCGGGCAGCAGGTCGTCGCCCACGGCCTCGCGGACCAGGGCGTGCCGGAACCGGTACCCCTCGCCCTCGGGCGTGGGCAGCAGGATGTGCTCGCCGACCGCGGACCGCAGCGCCTCGATCAGATCGTCCTCGGGCAGCCCGGCCACGCAGGCGAGCAGCGGGTACTCCACGCTGGACCCGCCCTCGGCGACGATGCGCACCACCCGCTGCGCGTCCTCGGGCAGCGCCTCGACCCGCACCAGCAGCAGGTCGCGCAGGGAGTCGCTGATGCCCATGTCGCAGCCCGCGTGGATGTTGCAGGCCAGCTCCTCCACGAAGAAGGCGTTGCCCTCGGAGCGGCGGTAGATCTTGCCGACGAGGGCCTGGTCGGGCTCCTCGTTGAGGATCGCGGCGAGCTGGCGGGCCACCTCCTCGCGGGTGAACCGGGACAGCTCGATGCGCTCGACCGTGCGCAGCCGGTCGAGCTCGGCGAGGAACGGCCGCAGCGGGTGCCTGCGGTGGATGTCGTCGGCGCGGTAGGTGACCACGATGAGCAGCCGCCCGCGCTGCACCGAGCGGAACAGGAACGACAGCAGGTCGCGGGTGGAGCGGCCCGCCCAGTGCAGGTCCTCCACGGCGAGCACGATCGTGCGGTTCTCGGAGAGTCGCTCCAGCAGGTCCACGGTCAGCTCGAACAGCCGCCCGCGCCCGGCCTCGTCGTGCGACTCGCGCGCCGGCTCCCCCAGGTCGGGCAGGAGGCCGGCCAGGTCCGCCTCGTGTCCCGCGGCGGCCTTGGCCAGCTCGGGCCCGAGCTTGCGGTGCAGCATGCGCAGCGCCGTGACCAGCGGCGCGTACGGCAGCCCGTCCGCCCGTATCTCCAGGCAGCCACCGAGCGCGGTGACCGCGCCGGACTCGCAGGCGCGGGCCAGGAACTCGTCCAGCAGGCGCGTCTTGCCCACGCCGGCCTCCCCGCCGACGAGCAGCGCCTGCGGCCGACCGGCGTCCGCGCGGGCGAGCGCGCCGGTCAGCGCGGCCAGCTCAGCGGTGCGGCCGATGAAGACGGGACTGACGGACATGGTCTGCACGCCTTCGAGCATCCCACAGGGGTCCGACAGTCCCGGCTTGGTTTTCCCCGGGCGAACAGCGGTTCCCTGGGCTTCCTCGGTACGGGGGTTCATCGGGACCCACGGCGGCCTGTGCCGGTGCCGCGGTCAGGCCGCGGTGGTGAACCGGTCGGTGGCCGTGTTCTTCCGGTCCCGCTGCCGGCGGGCCTCGCGCCGGGTCTCCCGGACGGCCTGCCGGGCCAGCCGCTCCCGGTCGGCCCGGCGGAGCAGTTCTGCGGCGATCTCCTGGTGCAGCTCGTAGTGGAACATGGCGCGTCCTCACCTCTTCCGGCTCCGGAGCCGTTCCCCGGTGCCGGGATCAACCCTCCTCGCCAAGGCGGGTACGGCACATCGGGAGACTGCCTGATCTCGGCCCGCCCTCGCGCCTTAGGCCGGACGGACCGGGGGCCCTAGGACTCCCCCGGGGGTGCTTACCCGGAGCCTGCTCGTGCGGCGGGGCGCCGGTAAGGCGCCCCGCGGCGCGGGTCCCGGGGGCGGGCCGGTCCGCGGTGCGGGCGCCGCGGAGCCGTGGCGCCTCCGGCCGTCGCCGTCCGTGGCGTATCGGTTGCGCGGCTGTTGCACTGCTCGCGTTGACCGGACCCCGGCGCACGCGCCAAGGTGAACTGCCCCGGTCCTGCCCGGATCTCATGGGACCTCAGCTTTTCCGCGTCAACCTCGCTCGTGAACGGGAGCAGCCTGCGCATGGACAACAGCTTGTACCTCGGCCCGGACACGGCCCCCGACCGCTACCGGCTGGTCCGCTCCATCGGCAGGGGTGGCGAGGCCACGCTGTACCTGGCGGAGATCCAGTTGGCCGGGGGCGGGGAGCCGGTCGTGGTGAAGGTGCTGGACTCCAAGGTGACGCTGTCCCCCGAGCACTTCGCCAAGGTGAGCGCGAAGTGGCACGAGCAGGCCGAGCTGCTGCGGTTCGTGCACCGGCTGGGGGTCGTCGGGGTGCGCGAGCACTTCGAGGGGCCGCCCACGCACCGCAAGGGCACGGGCGACGACACCCCCGGCCGCGCCCTGTACCTGGTGATGAACCACGTCGACGGCCTGGACCTGCGCGACTGGCGGGCCGAGCGGACGCTGGAGTCCCCCGCCGAGCGCCGGGAGGCCATGCGCTGCCTGGAGCAGTTGGCCGACGTGCTGGACTGGCTGCACTCCGGCAAGGCCACCCCGTCCGGGCGGACCGTGGTGCACGGCGACCTGTCGCCCGGCAACGTCATGGTGGACGCGAACGGGCAGGCCACGCTGGTGGACTTCGGCCTGAGCAAGCTGACTGCGGAGCACCAGACCGCGGAGGTGTGGTTCACCCCGGGGTACGCGGCCCCCGAGGTCTTCGAGGGCAAGCGCTCCCCGGCCACCGACCGGTACGCGTTCGCCGCCATCGCCTACTTCCTGCTGAGCGGGCAGTCGCCGCCGAGCACTCCGGAGCAGCTTCGCGGGGCGTTCGGCGCGCTGCCGCACCTGGCGGCGCTGGACCCGGAGCGCGCGGAGCGGATCCTGTCGGCGTTCGCGGCCGAGCCGGTGCAGCGGCCCGACACCCTCTCGCAGTGGGTGCGCGACCTGCGCTTCGCGGTGGTGTCGACCACGTCGGCGACGGCCGCAGGCCAGGCCGTGGCAGGCGGGGCCGGGGCGGGCAGGGCGGCGGCCGCCGACCGGCCCGAGGACGCGGCGCCGCCCGTTCCCGCGGCGCCGCCCGCCGACGCCGTGCCCGCGCCGCCGCCGTTCGGCCTGCCGATCACCGCCTCCTCCGCGCCATCGGTGCCGCCGCCGGCGACCGTGCCGCCCACGGCCCGGCCGGAGCCCGCCGCGGCAGCCGTCCCGCCTCCGCCCCCGGCCGGACCGCCGGTCACCGGGGCACCGGTCGCCGGGGCACCGGACACGCAGCCGCCGGTTTCACAGCCGTCCGTCGCGCAGCCGCCGGCCGCCGAGCCGCCGCCGGTGCGCGCCTTCCCGGACCCGGCGGCCCCTCCTCCGCCCGGGCCCGCCCCCGCGCCCGAGCCGTTGGCGACCCCGGCGCCGCGGCCGGCTCCCGAGCGGGGCCGCCGCCGCGGCCTGCGGGTGGCGCTGGCGGTGCTGGCCGTCGTCGCGGTGGCCGGTGCCACGGCGGCGGGCATGAAGGCGATGGAGGACGACGACCCGGGGACCCAGGCCGGCGCGAAGGCCACCACCACGGTCACCCACACGGTGACGGAGCAGGCGCGCAACGGCGGGCAGGACACCGGCGAGGACACCGGCACCGACGGCGGGGCGGACGGCGGGAACGGCAGCACCAACCCGTCCCTGGGCGCGGACGACATCGTCGACGACGGCACGGACGGCAGCCGCGGGGCGCCGCCGGCCGACGGCGACACGGTGGGCCTGACGACGCTGACGCCCCTCGCCTCCGACGGCTTCACCGTGAAGGTCGCCGCCATCGACGGCAAGGACTACGACGACGCCTTCGTCGGCGAGAACGACTGTAGCGGCTCCATGGAGTTCAACCTCGACCGCTCCTACTCCACCCTGGAGATGACCGCGGGCATCGAGGACAACTCCTTGCACGACAACGCGCAGTTGACCGTCACCGTGGACGGCGAGCGGCTGATCAACGAGGGGCTCACCCTGGGCAGGACCAACCCGATCACCCTCGAGCTGAACAAGGGGCTGCGGATGAAGATCGAGTACAGCGACCCCGACGACAGTTGCTACTCCGGGGTCGTGGTGCTCGGCAGCCCGATCCTGAAGAAGTAGGCGCCGGGCCGGCCGCCGGCACGGCCGCGGGGGCGGCCCTCCCCGGGTGGGAGGGCCGCCCCCGCGTCACGAGCCGGGGCCCCGGTCACTCGCCGGGGGCGAGGCGCTCCAGGATCAGCTCCTTCACCCGGGCCGCGTCCGCCTGGCCACGGGTGGCCTTCATCACGGCGCCGACCAGCGCGCCCGCCGCCGCGACCTTGCCGCCGCGGATCTTCTCCGCGACCGCGGGGTTGCCCGCGATGGCCTCGTCCACGGCCGCGGTGAGCGCGCCCTCGTCCGAGACGACCTTCAGGCCGCGCTTCTCCACGACCTGCTCCGGGTCGCCCTCGCCGGCGAGAACGCCCTCGATGACCTGGCGGGCCAGCTTGTCGTTGAGCGAGCCGTCGGCGACCAGCGCCGCGATCCGCGCCACCTGGACGGGGGTGATCGCCAGCGCGCTCAGCTCCACGCCGTCCTCGTTCGCCCGCCGGGCGAGCTCGCCCATCCACCACTTGCGCGCGGCGTCCGCGGTGGCCCCGGCCTCGATCGTCGCGACGATCGGGTCGATGGCGCCCGCGTTGAGCACCGACTGCATCTCGTGGTCGCTCAGGCCCCAGTCGGACTGGAGCCTGCGGCGGCGCTCGCTCGGCAGCTCGGGCAGGGTGCCGCGCAGCTCCTCGACGTAGGAGCGGTCCGGCGCCACCGGCACCAGGTCGGGCTCGGGGAAGTACCGGTAGTCCTCGGCCTCCTCCTTGACCCGGCCCGGCGTGGTGCTGCCGTCGTCCTCGTGGAAGTGCCGGGTCTCCTGCACGATCCGGCCGCCCTCCTTCAGGACGGTGGCGTGCCGCTGGATCTCGTAGCGCACCGCGCGCTCCACCGAGCGCAGCGAGTTGACGTTCTTGGTTTCGCTGCGGGTGCCGAACGTCTCGGTGCCGATGGGGCGCAGCGACAGGTTGGCGTCGCAGCGCAGTTGCCCGAGCTCCATGCGGGCCTCGGAGACGCCGAGCGCCCGGATCAGCTCGCGCAGCTCGGCGACGTAGGCCCGGGCCACCTCGGGCGCCCGGGCGCCCGCGCCGACGATCGGCTTGGTGACGATCTCGATGAGCGGGATCCCGGCCCGGTTGTAGTCCAGCAGCGAGTGCTCCGCGCCGTGGATGCGGCCGGTGGCCCCGCCCACGTGGGTGGACTTCCCGGTGTCCTCCTCCATGTGGGCGCGCTCGATGCCGACCCGGAAGGTCTCGCCGTCCACCTCGACATCCAGGTAGCCGTTGTAGGCGATCGGCTCGTCGTACTGGGAGATCTGGTAGTTCTTCGGCATGTCCGGATAGAAGTAGTTCTTCCGGGCGAACCGGCACCTCTCGGCGATCTCGCAGTTCAGCGCGAGGCCGATGCGGATCGCCGACTCCACCGCCGTGTGGTTGACCACGGGCAGCGATCCGGGCAGGCCGAGGCAGGTCGGGCAGACCTGGCTGTTCGGCGGGGCTCCGAAGGCCGTGGCGCACCCGCAGAACATCTTGGTGCGCGTGCCGAGTTCGACGTGCACCTCCAGACCCATCACCGGGTCGTACGACGCCAGCGCGTCCTCGTACGACACCAGGTCCATGACGGT
Organism: Streptomyces capparidis; assembly: GCF_054782095.1. Classification (NCBI taxonomy): domain Bacteria; kingdom Bacillati; phylum Actinomycetota; class Actinomycetes; order Kitasatosporales; family Streptomycetaceae; genus Streptomyces; species Streptomyces capparidis. The sequence goes on from NZ_BAAGTD010000038.1 coordinate 29,363, forward strand.
CACAGTCCTCTTCACCCTCTCCCCGGCTCAGCCGGCCAGGACATCGTCGCTGTCGAGGCTGCGCAGCTCGCGCACGAGCAGGGCGACGCCCGTGGCGATGGCCGCGGCGCTGACGACCGCGTCCACCAACTGGAGCCGGTCGCCCTCCCCGCGGGCCGTCTTCGCCTGCTTCAGCACGCTGACCGCGCCGAACAGCGAGGTCGCGATCGACAGGTAGGTGCCGGTCTTGCTCTTCTTGAAGTTCTTCACCTTGCTGAGGGCGCTCACAGTGACGGTGCCTCCTCGATCAGCGGGTGGCCCCAGCGGGTGTTCAGCGCGGCCTCGACGGCGGCGCCCACCCGGTAGAGCCGGTCGTCGGCCATGGTCGGGGCGATGATCTGGAGGCCGACCGGGAGCCCGTCCTCGGGCGCCAGGCCGCACGGCACGGACATCGCCGCGTTGCCCGCCAGGTTGGCCGGGATGGTGCACAGGTCGGCCAGGTACATCGCCATGGGGTCGTCCACGCGCTCGCCGATCGGGAACGCGGTGGTGGGCGTGGTCGGGGAGACCAGCACGTCCACCCGCTCGAAGGCGGCCGCGAAGTCGCGGGAGATCAGCGTGCGCACCTTCTGCGCCTGCCCGTAGTAGGCGTCGTAGTACCCGGAGGACAGCGCGTAGGTGCCGAGCATGATGCGGCGCTTGACCTCGGGGCCGAACCCGGCCTCGCGGGTGAGGGCGGTGACCTCCTCCGCGGAGCGGGTGCCGTCGTCGCCGACCCGCAGGCCGTAGCGCATGGCGTCGTAGCGCGCCAGGTTGGACGAGGCCTCGCTGGGGGCGATCAGGTAGTACGCGGGCAGGGCGTAGCGGAACGCCGGGCAGGAGATCTCCACGACCTCGGCGCCGAGCTCGCGCAGCAGCTCCACGGCCTCCCGGAAGCGCTGCTCGACACCCGGCTGGTAGCCCTCGCCGCCGAACTCCTTGACGACGCCGACGCGCGTCCCCTTCACCTCGGCCCGCCGCGCGGCCTCGACGACCGGCGGGACCGGGGCGTCGATGGAGGTGGAGTCCAGCGGGTCGTGGCCCGCGATGACCTCGTGCAGCAGGGCCGCGTCCAGCACCGTGCGGGCGCAGGGGCCGCCCTGGTCGAGGGAGGAGGAGAAGGCGACCATCCCGTAGCGGGAGACGGCGCCGTAGGTGGGCTTGACGCCGACGGTGCCGGTGACGGCGGCGGGCTGGCGGATCGAGCCGCCGGTGTCGGTGCCGATGGCCAGCGGCGCCTGGTACGACGCCAGGGCGGCCGAGGAGCCGCCGCCGGAGCCGCCGGGGATGCGGGTGAGGTCCCAGGGGTTGCCGGTGGGGCCGAAGGCGCTGTTCTCGGTGGAGGACCCCATGGCGAACTCGTCCATGTTGGTCTTCCCGAGGATGACCACGCCCGCCTCCCGCAGCCTGCGGGTGACCGTGGCGTCGTAGGGCGGGATCCAGCCTTCGAGGATCTTGGAGCCGACGGTGGTCGGCACGCCCTTGGTGGTGAAGATGTCCTTCAGGGCCAGCGGGACGCCGGCCAGCGGGCCGAGCGGCTCGCCCTTGGCGCGCCGCTCGTCCACGGCGCGGGCGGCGGCCAGGGCGCCCTCGCGGTCCACGTGCAGGAAGGCGTGGACCTTCTCGTCCACCGCGTCGATCCGGTCGAGGTGGGCCTGGGCGACCTCGGTCGCCGAGGTCTCGCCCGAGGCGACGGCGGCGGCGGTCTCGGCCGCGGTGAGCCTGGTCAGGTCGGTCATGGCGGTCACTCCTCCCCCAGGATCCGCGGCACCCGGAAACGCTGCTCCTCCGCGGCGGGGGCGCCGGTCAGGGCCTGCTGCGGATCGAGCGACGGCCGGACCTCGTCGGGCCGCGTGACGTTCGTCAGCGGCAGCGGGTGCGACGTCGGCGGGATGTCGTCGGCCGCGATCTCACCGACGCGGGCGACCGCGTCGATGATCGCGTCGAGCTGCTCGGCGAAGTGGTCGAGCTCTTCGTCCTTCAGCTCAAGACGCGACAGCCGGGCGAGGTGGGCGACCTCCTCGCGCGTGATGCCAGGCATGCAGCGATCCTCAGGGTGAGTGTTCGGGGGGCTGGTGTCTTCTGCGGCCAATCCTAGGCGCTGCGCCCACCGGTTTTTTCGTTGTCCACAGGCGGCCCCGCCGCCGGCCGGTTCCGCCCGTCCACAGGGGCTTGACAGCGCGGCCGGGCGGGAGCCCCGGGGCCGGGCGGGCGCGGGCGGTGCCGCGGGGCGCGGCGCGGCGGCGGCACGGCGGCGCGTGGGGCCGACTCGGGCCCGGGGACCGGCCGGCTCAGGGGCGGGGCCGGGCGGCGGAGCGGCGCGTCGTCTGCGCCGTCTCGGCCGTCGAGGGCTGGAACGGGCCGTGCTGGCGGGGGAGCTGCTTGGCCGGTGCGCTCTGCACGGCCGGGGTGTTCTGCACCGTCGCCGCGACGGGCGCGCCGACCCCGCGGCTGCGCAGCCACGCGGTGGTCTCCTCCGGCGGCATGGCGGCGGCCACCAGCCAGCCCTGGACCGCGTCGCACCCCAGGTCGCGCAGCCGCTCCCAGGTGGCGTCGTCCTCCACGCCCTCGGCGACCACGACCAGGCCCAGGGAGTGGGCCAGCTCCACCGTGCACCGCACGATCTCGGCGTCCTCGGCGTCCACGGCCAGCCGGGCCACGAAGGAACGGTCGATCTTCAGCTCGCTCACCGGCAGCCGCCGCAGGTGCACCAGCGAGGAGTAGCCCGTGCCGAAGTCGTCCAGCGACATCCGCACCCCGTGGCCGGTCAGCCCGGCGAGGGTGTCCGCGGCCCGCTGCGGGTCCTCCAGCAGCACGTGCTCGGTTATCTCCAGTTGCAGCGAGCTGGCGGGGACGCCGTGCCGGGCGAGCCGGGCGGCCACCGAGCCGGCGAAGCCGGGGCTGTGCACGTCGCGCGGGGAGACGTTCACCGCGACCGGCACGTCGAACCCGTCCGCGCGCCAGCGGGCCACCTGGCCGAGGGCGCTCTCCAGGACGTACTCGGTGAGCTGCGGCATGAGACCCGAGGTCTCGGCGAGGGTGACGAACTCCTCGGGGTTCACCCGGCCCCGCTCCGGGTGGACCCAGCGCACCAGGGCCTCCAGGCCGGAGACCTTGCCGTCGAAGGACACCTTCGGCTGGTAGTGCAGGGCTATCTCGTTCGACTCCAGGGCCCGGCGCAGGTCGCCGAGCAGGCCCAGGCGGTCGGGCGTGTTGGCGTCGCGGGAGGACTCGTAGACCTCCACCCCGCTGCGGTCCCGCTTGGCCTGGTACATCGCCACGTCCGCCCGGCGCAGCAGGCCCTCGGCGTCCATGGCGTGGTCGGGGAACACGCTGACCCCGGCACTCGCGCCGAGGACGAGGGTGAGGCCGTCGAGGTTCAGCGGGGCGTTGAGCCCGGCGACCAGGGAGCGGGCGACGCGCTGGGCGCGGGTGGTGGAGTCCGCCGTGGGCAGCAGCACCGCGAACTCGTCGCCGCCGAGCCGCGCCACCTCCGCGCCGCGGGGCAGCGAGGAGCGCAGCCGGTCGGCGACCTGGAGGAGTAAGCGGTCCCCGGCGAGGTGGCCCAGGGTGTCGTTGACGGAGCGGAACTTGTCGAGGTCTATCAGGACGAGCGCGGCCCGCTCCCCGTGGTGCTCGGCCTCGTCGAGGGCCACCCACACCCGCTCCAGCAGCCACTGCCGGTTGGGCAGCCCGGTCAGCGGGTCGCGGAGCTGTTCCTCGGCGCGGGCCCGGACCATCCACAGCGTGCTGTCGAGGGCCATCAGCGGGACGGCGAACAGCGGCAGCAGCACCGGGCGGTGCGCGGCCACGGCGGCTATCAGCGGGGAGATCCCCAGCAGTGCGACGCCGACCATGCCGTGCCGCAGGATCTCGGTGCGCAGCACGGTGCGCAGCCCGCCCGCGGGCGGGGCGGTGGCCAGCCACAGCAGGCTGCGGGTGACCACCAGGTAGGTGAAGGCCGCCGAGACCACGGCGGGCACGGACGCCGCGTCCCACTCGACGGGTAGCCAGGGCTGCTCCACGGAGGGCCGGACGCCGAACAGGGCCAGGGTCAGGGCGGCGACGCCTATGCCGAGGATGTCCACGGCGCCGCGCAGGCACGCCTCTCTCCAGCGGTGTCTGCGGGCGGCGCCGACCAGCACCACCACGGCCAGGCTCACCAGGGCGGCGGGGACCCATCCGTGCAGGAGCAGCACGGCCAGGGTCAGGGCCGCCCCCGACCCGGCGCCGCCCCACCAGCGGTCGCGGCCGAGCGCGACCAGGTGGCCGACGACGAGCCCGGTGAGGATGGCGAACGCCCAGCCGACGGAGCCCGCGGGGAACAGCGCGCGCTCGTCGTGGAGCAGCCTGAAGACACCGACGGCCAGCGTGACGGCTCCCGCCGCGGTGACCGCCGTCGGGACGGCGGGCAGGGCGGCCCGGCGTGCCGCGCACTCCGGCGGAGAGCTGTCCCTCATTTCCATGCCCGTCCCTCTCGCAGCCTGTGGGCCCTCAATCAGTCCAAGGGTGTCGTGCCCGCGAGGCGGCAGAAGGTAGCCGTTGACAAGCGGATGCAGGCGCGCAACCTCAACAGTAGGCCGGATCCGGCGGCAGGGGGCACCGATCCGAAGCGGTTGCCCAAATGCAACCCGCCCACCCCTCTAGCTCTGATATGCGCCGTTCGAGAGATCCGTGAACCTGTTGAGCTGCACTGATTACTCTTCGGCTCGTTCTTGCCCCTGCTGCGGGCGGGCTGACGCCGCCTCGGCTGACGCCACCGCATCGGATCCACTCCCCCCGGCGAGCCGTTACCGGTCGAAGACGGGCGCCTGCGCGCCGGGCCCGGGCGGGGGGCGGGGAGCCGGGTTCCCGCGCCCGGTCCCGGCGGCCCGCCGTCCCCTCGACCCCACGTCAGGCGCCCTGGCCGGCCTCCGCCGCGCCGCCCTCGGCCTCCTCCGCCGCCTCCTGCTGCGCCTCCGCCCGGTCCGCCTCCTCCGCGTCCTGCGCCTGCGCCGCGACCCTCGCCCGGGCCGCGTCCGCGCCCTCCGCGAGGAGGACGGCGAATCCGTCCTCGTCCAGAACCGGCACCTTCAGTTGTACGGCCTTGTCGTACTTCGTGCCGGGGTTGTCGCCGACGACGACGAAGTCGGTCTTCTTCGACACCGATCCGGTGACCTTGGCGCCACGGTCCTGTAGCTCCTCCTTGGCGCCGTCCCGGGTGTATCCGGCCAGTGTGCCGGTGACCACGACGGTGACGCCCTCCAGCGGCCGCGGCCCCGTGCCGAAGCCCTTCTCCTCGAGCCGGACGCCCGCCGCGCGCCACTTCTCGATGATCTCCCGGTGCCACGGCTCGGCGAACCACTGCTTGACGGCGGCGGCGATGGTCGGCCCCACACCGTCGGTGTTGGCCAGCTCCTCCTCGTCCGCCTCGATGATCCGGTCGACGGAGCGGAACTCCCTGGCCAGCGCCTGCGCCGCGGTGGGGCCCACGTGCCGGATGGACAGGCCCACCAGCAGCCGCCACAGCGGGCGCTCCTTGGCCGCCGCGATGTTCTCCAGCATCACCAGGGTGTTCTTCTTCGGCTCGCCCTTCTGGTTGGCGAAGAAGGTGACCACCTTCTCCTCGCCGGTCTTCGGGTCGAGCTTGGGCTTGCCCGTGTCCGGGTCGAGCACCTTCACCTTGATCGGCAGCAGCCGCTCGACGTCCAGGTCGAACAGGTCGCCCTCGTCCGCGAGCGGCGGCTCGGCGGGCTCCAGCGGCTGGGTGAGCGCGGTCGCGGCGACATAGCCCAGCGCCTCGATGTCCAGGCTGTTGCGCCCGGCGAGGTAGAACAGGCGCTCGCGCCGCTGGGCCGGGCAGCGCCGCGCGTTGGGGCAGCGCAGGTCCACGTCGCCCTCGGCGGCCGGCGCCAGCGGGGTGCCGCACTCCGGGCACGCGGTCGGCATGACGAACTCCCGCTCGCTGCCGTCCCGCAGGTCCACCACGGGGCCGAGGATCTCCGGGATGACGTCGCCCGCCTTCCGCAGCACGACGGTGTCGCCGATGAGCACACCCTTGGCCTTGACCACGTCCTGGTTGTGCAGGGTGGCCATCTCCACCTCGGATCCGGCCACCTTGACCGGTTCCATCACCGCGTACGGGGTGACGCGGCCGGTGCGGCCCACGTTGACCCTGATGTCGAGGAGCTTGGTGTTGACCTCCTCCGGCGGGTACTTGAACGCGATCGCCCACCGGGGCGCGCGGGAGGTCGAGCCGAGGCGCCCCTGGAGCGCCACCTCGTCCACCTTCACCACCACGCCGTCGATCTCGTGCTCGACGTCGTGCCGGTGCCTGCCGAAGTGCTCGATGAACTCCTTCACCTCGTCGATGGTGCCCGCGACCTTGTTGTGCCTGGCGGTGGGCAGGCCCCACTCGCGCAGCAGGCCGTAGGCGTCCGACAGGCGCTCGATGGACAGGCCCTGCCTGGCACCGATGCCGTGCACCACCATGTGCAGGGGTCTGGTCGCGGTGACTCTGGGGTCCTTCTGGCGCAGGGAGCCGGCCGCCGCGTTGCGCGGGTTGGCGAACGGGGCCTTGCCCGCCTCCACCAGGCGGGCGTTGAGCTCCTCGAACCTCTCCATCGGGAAGTAGACCTCGCCGCGCACCTCGACCAGGTCGGGGACGTTGTCGCCGGAGAGATGGTCGGGGATCTCGGCGATGGTGCGCACGTTGGGGGTGATGTCCTCGCCGGTGCGGCCGTCGCCGCGGGTGGCGGCGAGGACCAGCCTGCCGCGCTCGTACGTCAGGTTCACCGCGAGGCCGTCCACCTTCAGCTCGCACAGGTAGTGGACGGCGGACTCGCCGATCTCCTTCACCACGCGGTCGTGCCAGGCGTCGAGCCCTTCGTGGGTGAACGCGTTGTCCAGGCTGAGCATGCGCTCGCGGTGCTCGACCGGGGTGAACTCGGTCTCGTAGCTCCCGGCGACCTTCTGGGTCGGCGAGTCGGGGGTGCGAAGCTGCGGGTGGCGCTCCTCGATCTCCTCCAGCTCCCGCAGCATGCGGTCGAAGTCGGCGTCGCTGATGATCGGCGCGTCCTTGACGTAGTAGCGGAAGCGGTGCTCCTCGATCTCCTGGGCCAGCACGGTGTGCCGCTCCTGGACGTCGGCGGGGATCTCCGACACGACGCCCGCCTCCTGACCGTCCGCGCCTTGTTCCCGAGCCACTGTGAGTCCTTCCGTCTGCCGATGCCGACTGCTGCGACGACCGCTCGGGACGCCGGCCCGGAGAGCCCGCCCACTCGGCGGTGACTACTCCGGGTTGTCGACGAGTGTCTTCGCCGCCCGGGCGCACACGGCGAGCGCGGACCGCGCGTAGGCCGGGGAGGCCCCCGCGAGACCGCACGTCGGAGTGATCGCGACAGCCCTGGGGAGAGCCGCCGGATCCAGCCCCAACCTGCGCCACAGCTTCCGGACACCATTGACGCTACCGCCCGGGTCCGACAACGGCGCATCGGTGCCTGGTACGACACCGGCGAACAGCACGGTGCCCGCCTCGACGGCTTCTCCGATCATGTCGTCGTCACGCTCGGTGAGCAAACCGAAGTCCAGCGAGACGGCGTCCACCCCGGCGGAGCGCAGCAGCCCGACCGGCACCTGGGAGGCGCACGAGTGCACGACGACGGGTGCGCCGACGGCGTTCACCACCTCGCGGACGGCGCTCTCGGCGATCTCCCGCTCCACGGCCCGGTGGCTGCGGTAGCCGCTGGCCGTGGCGACCCGGCCGGCCAGCACGGCGCTCAGCGAGGGCTCGTCGAGCTGCACGACCACCCGCGCCCCCGGCACCCGGCGGCGGACCTCGGCCGCGTGCAGGCGCAGCCCCTCCGCCAGCGAGGCGGTGAGGTCGCGGCAGGCCCCCGGGTCGCCGAGCGCCGCCTCGCCGCTGCGCAGCTCCACGTTGGCGGCCAGCGTCCACGGCCCGACCGCCTGGATCTTCAGCGGCCCGGTGTACCCCTGGGTGAACTCCTCCAGCGCGTCCAGATCCTCGCGCAGCCAGGCGTGGGCGCGCCGGGTGTCCCGGCCCGGCCGGTCGGAGAACCGCCAGCCGGACGGCTCCACACGCGCGTACAGCTCCACCAGGAGGCCCAGGGTGCGCCCGGTCATGTCGGCGCCGGGGCCGCGCGCGGGCAGCTCGGGCAGGTGCGGGAGCACCTCGAGCGACTCGACGACGACGCGCACGCTCTCGCGGACGTCCGTGCCCGGCATGGATCCGATGCCGGTGGCGACGCCTTCCGGCCAGGTGAAACTCTCGTCACTGCTCACCCGGGCAGGGTAGCCACTTCCCGGCGCGGGTCCGCTACGCGCCCGGGCGCACCGTCACGTCGGTCATCTCGGCGTCGCGCGGCAGGTCGAGGGCGGTGAGGATGGTGGTGGCCACGGACTCGGGGGCGATCCACTCCTCCGGGTCGTAGTCCATGCCCTCGTAGGCGTGCACTTTCTCCTGCATGGGGGTGGCGGTGCGGCCCGGGTAGACGGAGGTGACCCGCACCCCGTTGCCGTGCTCCTCGGCGCGCAGGGAGTCGGCGAGGGCGCGCAGGCCGTGCTTGCTCGCGGCGTACGCCGCCCACTGGGGGTTGGCCCGCAGCCCGGCGCCGGAGTTGACCAGGACGACGTGGCCGCGGGCGGCGCGCAGCGCGGGCAGGGCGAGCCGGGTCAGTTGGGCGGGCGAGACCAGGTTGACCGCCAGGACCGACGTCCAGGTGGCGGCGTCCATCTCCGCGACGGGGCCCAGATCGCCCACGCCCGCTATGTGCAGCAGGGAGTCCAGGCGCTCCGGCAGGGTGAGCTCCTCCAGGCTCTCGGGCCGGGCCAGGTCGGCGACGAGCACCTGGCTGTTCGGGAACCGCTCGGCGAGCTCCTTGGCGCGGTGCCCGCTGCGGGCGAGCAGGACCAGCGCGTCCCCGCGGGCGGCGAGCCGGGCGGCCACCACGGCGCCGATGCCGGAGCCGGCACCGGTGATCAGATGCGTCTTCATGCCTCATGCGTACCACGCGGCCGCGGGCGCATGCGGCGGCCTGTGGACGGGCCCGCGGCCGCGGGCTCCCGGCGCCCCGGAGTTTTCCACAGGCCGGGGACGGGGGTGGAGGACCGTCCGACCCGTCACCTAACGTGTGCGATGTCGGACCGAGCGTGACTCCGGAGGGGGAGGCATGGCCAAGTCACGGGGAGCCGCGGACCGCGGGGCCAGGACCGGGTGGTGGCGTGCCTGGCGGGAGCGCCGGCGCCTAGGCGTCGACGGTGGCGCGCCGCGTCGTGGCGATGGTCGCGGAGCCGACCACGCGGGTCCCGTCGTACAGCACGACCGCCTGTCCCGGGGCAACGCCGCGGACGGGTCGGCCGAGCCGCACCCGCAACTCGCCGCCGAGCAGCTCGGCGGTCACGGGCACCTCGCCGCCGTGCGCGCGCAACTGCGCCGTGTACGAGGCCGGCCCGGCCGGGGGCTCGCCGCACCAGCGCGGCTTCGTCCCGGTGAGCGCCACCACGTCGAGGGCGGCGGCGGGGCCGACGGTGACGGTGTTGTCCACCGGGGAGATGTCCAGCACGTAGCGGGGCTTGCCGTCGGGGGCGGGGTGCCCGATGCGCAGGCCCTTGCGCTGGCCGACGGTGAAGCCGTAGGCGCCGCTGTGGGTGCCAAGCCTGTTGCCCTCGGTGTCCAGGATGTCGCCCTCGGCGGTGCCGAGGCGGCGGGCCAGGAAGCCCTGGGTGTCGCCGTCGGCGATGAAGCAGATGTCGTGGCTGTCGGGCTTGCGGGCCACGGCGAGCCCGCGGCGCTCGGCCTCCGCCCGGATCTCGTCCTTGGTGGTGTCGGTGTCCCCGAGCGGGAACATGGCGTGGGCGAGCTGCCGGGCGTCCAGCACACCGAGGACGTACGACTGGTCCTTGCCGTGGTCCGCGGCGCGGTGCAGCTCGCGGCGGCCGTCGGGGGTGCGCACGATCCGGGCGTAGTGGCCGGTGCAGACCGCGTCGAAGCCGAGGGCGAGCGCCTTGTCCAGCAGCGCGGCGAACTTGATCTTCTCGTTGCAGCGCAGGCACGGGTTGGGCGTGCGGCCCGCGGCGTACTCGGCGACGAAGTCCTCGATCACGTCCTGGCGGAAGCGGTCGGCCAGGTCCCACACGTAGAAGGGGATGCCGATGACGTCCGCGGCGCGGCGCGCGTCGCGGGCGTCCTCCACGGTGCAGCAGCCGCGCGCCCCGGTGCGGAACGACTGGGGGTTGCTGGACAGCGCCAGGTGCACGCCGGTCACCTCGTGCCCGGCCTCGGCGGCGCGGGCGGCGGCCACGGCGGAGTCCACGCCGCCGGACATGGCGGCGAGCACCCGCAGCGGGCGGGCGGCGCCGGGCTCCTCCCGGCCGGGCGCGGCGGAGGCGTGCGGGTCGGCGGGTGCGCCGGGGAAGTCAGTCATGGTCCGTCCAGGGTAACGAGGCCGCGCCGCGCTGCGTACCGGTCACCCGGGCCCCGCGGCCCGGGGTCATCCCGCGGTGCAGCGCTCCGTGGCCCGGCGGGCCCGCTCCACCACGGGGCCGATCGCGCCGGCCACCGCGTCCACGTCGCCTGCCGTGGAGGTGTGGCCGAGGGAGAAGCGCAGCGAGCCCCTGGCCCGCTCGACGTCGGCGCCCATGGCCAGCAGCACATGGCTGGGCTGGGCGACCCCGGCGGAGCACGCCGAGCCCGTGGAGCACTCGATGCCCTGGGCGTCCAGGAGCAGCAGCAGCGAGTCGCCCTCGCAGCCGGGGAAGGAGAAGTGGGCGTTGGCGGGCAGGCGCCCCTCGGGGGAGGGGTCGCCGTTGAGCACCGCGTCCGGCACGGCGTCCAGCACCCTGCGCACCAGATCGTCGCGGAGCGCGCCGGCCTCGCGGGCGAAGTCCTCGCGCCGGGCGGTGGCCAGCTCCGTGGCGACGGCGAACGCGGCGATCGCGGGCACGTCCAGGGTGCCCGAGCGCACCTCGCGCTCCTGCCCCCCGCCGTGCAGTTGGGGAACGGGCTTGTGCTCGCGGCCCAGCACCAGGGCGCCCACACCGAGCGGACCGCCGACCTTGTGGCCGGTGACGGTCATCGCGTCCAGGCCGGAGGCGGCGAAGTCCACCGTCACCTGGCCGAGCGCCTGCACGGCGTCCGCGTGCAGCGGCACCCCGAACTCGTGGGCGACGTCGGCCAGTTCCCGGACCGGCATGATCGTGCCGACCTCGTTGTTCGCCCACATCACGGTGGCCAGTGCCACGTCGTCGGGGCAGGCGGCCAGTGCCTGGCGGAGCGCGTCGGGCCACACCCGTCCGTGGACGTCCACCGGCAGCCACTCCAGCCGGGCGCCCTCGTGCTCGGCGAGCCAGAGCACCGCGTCCAGCACGGCGTGGTGCTCGACCGGGCTGACCAGCACGCGGGTGCGCCGCGGATCCTCGGCGCGGCGTGCCCAGTACAGGCCCTTGACGGCGAGGTTGTCCGACTCGGTGCCGCCGCCGGTGAAGACGATCTCGCTGGGCCGGGCCCCGAGCGCGCCCGCGAGTGCCTCGCGGGACTCCTCGACCACCCGCCGGGCCCGCCGCCCTGCCGCGTGCAGCGAGGAGGCGTTCCCGGTGCGGCCGAGCTGCTCGGTCATCGCCTGGACCGCCTCGGCGAGCATCGGAGTCGTGGCGGCGTGGTCGAGGTACGGCATGATGCGGCCATCCTAGTCGCCGGAGCGGGACCGGCCGGGGCAGGACCGGCCAGCGCGGCCCGGTGCCGTCCGGCCGCCTCCGGCCCCGGGCGCCCGGGGTCAGCGGGAGCGGCGCGGCGCCCTGGCCAGTTGCCGGGACTGGGCGACCAGGCGGCCGGCGCCGTCCCACACCTCGGCGTCCTCCTCCAGGAAGCCGCCGGCGTGGTTGCGGGTGGTGACGGCGACCCGCAGCGGGCCGGGCGCGGGCTTCGCCCGCACGTGCACGGTGAGCTCCACCGTGGGCACCCAGCCGCGCATGCCGAGGTCGAACGCGGTGGGCGGCAGCGCGTCGGCGGCGAGCAGCAGCGTCAGCGGGTCGTTGGGCCGTCCGTCGGCGAGGTGGAACCAGCCCCTGATCTCGCCCCGGCCCGAAGGCTGGCCGACGGCCCAGCCCACCGTGGCCGGATCCATGCGCAGGTCGATGCGGTCGATGAGGCCGTTGAGCTCCTTCGGCCCGAAGACGCCCTCGGGGGCGGCGTCGGCGCCCACGCACCGGTCCCGGGGCGGCAGGTCCGGCGGCGCGGCGGAGGTGTGCACGTCCGCCGGGAGCGCGTCCAGGTCCCCGTGGTGGGCGATGACGCGCAGCCGCTCCACCTCGTTGCCCTCGGCGTCCTTCTGCAACAGGCTCGCCTGACCGGTCGACATCGAGCGCCCGGTGCGCACGACCTCGGTGCGCACCACGGCCGGGCCCGGGGTGGAGGGCGTGAGGTAGTAGGCGGTCACCGACAGCGGGTCGGGGTGCGGCAGCACCCGGGCGAGCGCGCGGTCGGCGAGCGCCAGCAGGTAGCCGCCGTTGACCCCGAGGCCGATCGTCCAGCCGGCGGAGAACTCCGCGTCGAAGACGAACGGGTCGTCCGGGCGCGGGACGACCGCGGTGTCCCGGTCGAACTCGCTCTCGCTCAACGGGAGTTCGGCAGCGGATCGGGACATGCGGGCGCCTTTCGGGCTCGGTCCGGGCTCACGGCCGCGGACGGATGGGACATGGGGGTTGCGAAGGCGGCGGACGGTGCGGGAGCGGGACGGCCCCGCGCGGGGCGGTGCCCGGCGGCGGGGGCGGAGCCGGGCCCCGGGGTGAGGGCCCGGCTCACCGTACCGCGCTCTCATGAGGCGGCGGGGTCAGCCCTTGCGGGCGGCGACCTCCTCCGTGGCCTGCGGCAGCACGTCGAACAGGTCGCCGATGACGCCGAGGTCCGCCAGGTCGAAGATCGGCGCCTCGGGGTCCTTGTTCACCGCGACGATGGTCTTGGACGTCTGCATGCCCGCGCGGTGCTGGATCGCGCCGGAGATCCCGGCGGCCACGTAGAGCTGCGGGGAGACGGTCTTGCCGGTCTGCCCGACCTGCGACTGGTGCGGGTACCAGCCCGCGTCCACCACGGCGCGGGAGGCGCCGACCGCTCCGCCGAGGGCGTCGGCCAGGGCCTCGACCACGGGGAAGTTCTCCGCGGCGCCCACGCCGCGCCCGCCGGAGACGACCACGGACGCCTCGGTCAGCTCGGGGCGGCCGGTGCGCGGCTTGACGACGCGCTCGGCGATGGTGGCGAGCCTGGCCGCGGCGGACAGCTCCACGGTGACGTCCACCCGCGCGGCTTCGGCCGGAGCGGGCTCGGGTTGCACGGCGTTGGGGCGCACGGCGACGACGGGGGTGCCGCGGGTGACCCGGGAGCGCACCACGGTGGTGCCGCCGAAGACGGACTGCTCGGCGACCAGGCCACCGTCGGCCGCGGTCACGTCCACCGCGTCGGTGAGTACGCCGGAACCGGTGCGCACCGCGAGACGGGCGGCCACCTCCTTGCCCTCGGCCGTGGCGGGCACGAGGACGGCGGCGGCGCCGGAGTCGGCCACGAGCCGGGCGAGCACCTCGGCCTTGGGCGCGACCGGGTGGGCGGTGAGCTCCTCGGCGTCGGCCACGTAGACCTTGGCGGCGCCGTACTCGGCGAGCCGGTCCCGGGCCGCGTCGAAGCCGGGGCCGACGAAGACGGCGGCGGGCTCGCCGAGCGCGCGGGCCTTGGTGAGCAGTTCGAGGGTGACCTTCTTGACGTCCCCGTCGAGGTGGTCGACCAGGACCAGGATTTCAGCCATGGGGATCTCTCCAGACAAAGGGGCAGCGGGCGGGCGGGCTCGCGTCGGGGGCGGGCGCCGCTCGCGTCGGCGCGGGCCCCGGGGGGCCGGGCATCCCGCCGCGGAAGCGGCGGGACCCGCGGGGGGTCACAGGAGCTTGCGCTCCGCCAGGAACGCGACGAGCTGCCTGCCACCGTCGCCCTCGTCCTTGATGATCTCGCCGGCCGTGCGCGGCGGGCGCACCGCGAACTCCTCGACGGCGCTCCAGGAGCCGGCGGCGCCCACCTCGGCGGCGTCCAGGCCCAGGTCCGCCAGGTCGAGCGTGGTGACCGGCTTCTTCTTGGCGGCCATGATCCCCTTGAACGAGGGGTAGCGCGGCTCGTTGATCTTCTCCACGACGGAGACGAGGGCGGGGAGCCGGCCGGTCACCACGTCGTGGCCGTAGTCGGTGAGGCGCTCGACGGTGATCGCGTCGCCGTCGATCTCGACCTTCTGCGCGAAGGTCATCTGCGGCAGGCCGAGGCGCTCGGCGAGCATCGCGGGCACCAGCGAGGTCCGCGCGTCGGACGCCTCGGAGCCGAGAACGACGAGGTCGAAGTCCAAGTCCTTCAGGGCGGCGGCGAGCACGGCGGAGGTCACCGCGGCGTCGGAGCCGTGCAGCGCGTCGTCCACCACGTGGACACCCCGGTGGGCGCCCATGGACAGGGCCTTGCGGAGGGTCTCGGTGCCCTGGTCGGGCCCCATCAGCAGGACGGTCACCTCGCCGTCCGTGCGCTCGGCGATGAGGAGCGCCTCCTCGACGGCGAACTCGTCCATCTCGTTCATCACCGCGTCGACCGCCTCGCGGTCGAGCGTCGCGTCCTCGGCTCGCAGGGTCTTCTCGGACGCGGTGTCCGGCACCTGCTTCACACAGACGACGATCTTCATGGGGGCAGACCGACCTCTCGAGACGGAGTTGCGGGACCACCCCCGCAGGGCGGACCGTCCTTGACCGCGATTATGTTACCCATGAGTAGCCACGCCCGGTCCAGCCCTGCCCGGCCCCGGGAGCACGTGATGTCAGCCACTGCCGGACGGCCGCGGGCCGGGCGGGCCGTGCCTCCCCGGGCGTCGGGGAGAAGTGCCCGCCGCCCGGCGCGGGAGGCGGTGACGGATGTGTTCCGGCCGGTGACGAGGCATCGCCGGGCGGCCCCGGGGAGGGTTACCTTCGGTCCATGGATGATCGACTGCGCGCGGTGTGCGATCTGATGATCCCCACCGTCCGCGAGATGGCGGGGCTGCACGAGTACGACGGGCGGGTGCAGGACCTGTCCCCCGAGGGGGTGCGGGCGGGCCTCGCGGCACTGGAGCGGGCCGGGCGGGACGGGGCGCCGCGGGGCGACGCCCACGACGAGGCGCATCTGGCGGTGTTCGAGGAGGCGCTGCGGGTGCAGTTCGCGGAGCTCGAACTCCACCGCCGCGACCCCTACCCCCACCTGGCCAACCTCGAACTGACCGTGTACGACCGCGAGTACGCGCCCGAGGAGGAGCGCGCCGAGGCCCGGCGGCGGCACCTGGCGGCCTGGCCGGACGCCGTGGACGGGGCCATCGCCTCACTGGACCGGTTGTCCTCCCCGGTCGCCGGGGCGCTGCTCGGCGCGGTGCAGGGGCTCGGCGCCGACCTCGCCCCGGACCGGGGCCCGGAGGAGGCGGCGGCGCTGAAGGCCCTGGACCGGCTGGTGGCGCACGTGGCGCGCGCCGCGGAGTTCGGCGACCCCGACGCCCGGCTGGGCGGAGCCGCCCTGGCCGCGCTGATGGGCAGCCAGGAGGGCGTCGCGGTGGACCTGACGGAGCTGGCGGCGCGGGCCGACGCGGAGCGGGAGCGGCTGTCCGCGCTGCTGGCGGAGGGGTGCCGCGCCCTGGACCCGGCGCGCCCGCCGGAGGAGCTGCTGCCCGGGCTGCTGGCGGACCACCCGGCCGCCGACGAGGTGGTGGCCGAGGCGGCGCGGCTGACGGACGAGGTGCTCGCCTTCAGCCGGGAGCGGCGGCTGGCCCCGCACCTGGACGGCGAGTGCCGGGTGGGCCTCGCCCCGCCCTCGCGCCGGTGGTCGGCGGCGATGATGACGTGGGCGGGCCCGCAGGAGGCCGACGTGCCGTCGTGGTACCACGTCACCCCGCCGGAGCCGGACTGGCCGGAGGAGGAGCGGCGGGGGTGGCTCCAGTTGTTCAACCGCACCAGCCTGCCGTCGGTGACGGTGCACGAGGTGGCTCCCGGCCACTACGCGCACGGCCGTTCGCTGCGGCGGGCGCCGACACCGGTGCGGCGGCTGCTGCACTCGCTGTCCTTCGCCGAGGGATGGGCGCACTACGTGGAGGAGGTCTGCATGGAGGAGGGGTTCCGCGCCGGGGACCCGCGCTTCGCGATCGGGGTGGCCCTGGAGGGGCTGACCCGGGTCACCCGGCTGACCTGCGCGATCGGCCTGCACACGGGGGCGATGGACGTGGCGGAGGCGACGCACCGGTTCATGGCCGACGCCCACCTGTCCCGGGCGGCGGCGGCCTCGGAGGCCCGGCGCGGCACCTTCGACGCCTCCTACGGCCGCTACACCTGGGGCAAGCTCGAAATCCTCGCCCTGCGGGACCGGGCCAGGGCGTCCTGGGGCCGGGGCTTCTCCCTGGAGCGCTTCCACACCGCCCTGCTGACCCTGGGCAGCCCACCGCTGGGGCTGATGGACGCGGCGCTGAAGGAGTGAGGGAGAGGGGGTGAGGCCCGCCCGGGAGCGGCGGCCGCGAGGGGGAGCCTCGCGGGGGGGGGAGGCTCTCGGGGGGAAGCTCGCAGGGGGCGTCGGAGAGGACGACGGGCGGCCGGGGTCTGTCGGGCCGGACAGGCGCGGGTGGGCCGGGGTGCGGCCTGGAGAGGGGGGACGGCTGGGCAGTCGGGCACCACAAGACGGAGCAGGGCGGAGACGAGTACGGGCAGCCGGGCTGTCACCGAACCTCAGGCTGTCACCGCACCTCAACCACGGCCACCGGACCGCACGGACTGCGCCACCCCCGGCGCCCCGGTCCTGTTCGCCGACAACGGCAGGCAGGCGGAGGCCGCGGCCGCGCTGGTGTCACCGGGCGAGCGCCTCGGGGTGGCACCCCACACCCCGTCGGTGCACCCGACCCGGCCGCACCCGGACCGGAGCACGCCCGCAGCCGGACCGGAGCATGGCCGCACCCGGGCCGCACCCGGGTTGGCCGCTCGGGCCACCCGCCCAACCGCGACCCGCCAGCCCCGGGCCGTCGGTCGCCGCCCGGCCGGGCCGGGGGCAGGTGGTCAGTACGTCCGTGGTGCGCCCGGCTGGCCCCAGCCCGGCTGGGCGGGCCAGGCCGGGTGGGAGCCGGGGTGGGGCTGGGGCCAGGCGGGGCCGGGGGTCGGGGCCGGGCCGGGCGGTGCGGGGGCCGGGGCGGGGACGGCGCCGAACGCGTCGCGGTCGAAGAAGGGGCGCTGGACGGCCCGCATCCACATCACCACGGGGTCGTACTCGTCGGCCATGACCACGGTGGAGACCGGCAGCCCCTCGGGGGCGGCGACGACGGAGCGCTGCATCATCTGCCGGGCCGCCTCCATCGACTGCGGGCCCGGGTCGTACAGGTCGAGGCCGATCGCCAGGTACGGCTCGCCGAGCGCGGGCTGCACCCAGGCGCGGCGCAGTGAGCGGACCACCGGTGTGTGGTGGGCGTTCTGCGTCAGCAGCGCGTAGAACTGCGCCAAGGGGAGGGCGGGTTCGCTGAGCCGCAGCGGGCCCGCGGGCAGCCGGTCCAGGCCGGAGGCGATCCGGCGCAGGTCGAGCCAGGGGATGCCGACGCCGCCGCCGGGCGCGTGCGGGTTGAGCCACAGGCCCCAGCGGGTGCGGAACAGGGAGCGGGCGATGGCGCGGCCGGAGACCACCTCGTGGGCGCGGTTCCACCCGCTGGCGGTCAGCTCCCGGGCGGAGGTCACGCACGGGGCGTAGCCGTAGCCGTCCACGTCCATGTTCCCGTACTGCGCGTCGGGCGAGCCGGGCTGCCCCTGCCAGAGCAGCATCCACACCTCGCCCTCGGCGAGGGCTCTCAGCAGCGCCTCGTAGGCGTCGTACCGGCCCGGCGCGACCTGGCGCAGCAACTGCTCGACCTGGCCGGCCGCCGCCGCACCACCTCCCGCGCTCACTGTCGCACCCGCCCCTCTCCGTCCGAAGTCGAGTCCCGCGCACGGGTGTGCGCCCGCCGCCATCCAATCAGGTTAAGGGTCGGCGGCAGGCCCTTCCCCGGGGAGTCGGGGGTCAGTCCCTGACGTAGAAGGGCTCGACCCGCTCCAGCATCCAGTCGCCGACCGGGTCCTGGGCTATGTCGAGCAGCAGGCAGTTGACCGGCCACGGCAGCGGGACGGCGCCGAGCGCCCGGCCGAGCGCCTCCATGGCGCCGACGCGGTCCTCCTCCCGCCAACTGTCCAGTTCCACGCCCACGAACAGCGCCGGGGACTGCCCCTCCACGCTGGCCAGCGCCCGGCGCGCGGAGAGCACCACGGGGGTGACGGCGAACTCGCCCGCGGCCGTGGCCAGGAAGTCCACCGGCTCGTCCACCAGGTCCGGCTCCCACAGCCGCACCCGGGCCCCGGGGCGGGCCGCCCCCGCCTCCTCGTGCCCGGTCGGCCCGCTCGCCGCGGTCCGCGGGTCCACGGCCGGGCCCCGGCACAGCTCGACGACGGCCTCCGGCGGCACGGGCACGCCCACCGCGCCGTCGGGGTTGACGGCCACCCCGACCTGGGGCGGCAGGCCGCGCGCGAACTCGTGGCAGGGCGCGACCGCGAAGGACATCCCGCCCGCGGCGCGGCGCAACTGCTCCTCGGAGCTGAAGACGGGGACGTAGGGCACGCCGCCGAGGTCCATGGTGGGCAGGTCCAGGTCCCGGCTGTCCGGGCCGCCGCCCGACGGCAGCGGGATCCACACCGGGGAGCGGGACAGCACCTCCAGCAGCCGGGCCGTGGCCTCGGGCCGGCCGAGCGAGGCGGCCAGCACCTGCTCCAGCTCGTTGCAGGGGAACCCGGCCGCCGGGTAGCCGCTCTCCTGTGCCGGGATGCTCATCGCGCCACTCACCGTCTCCGCCGCTCCGCCCCCGCCGGGGCGGTCATGTCAACTGGCACCTGCCCCCGAATCTTGCCAGGTCCCCGCCGCGCCCGGCACCGCCCCGCCGCTCAGTCCCCGAACACGATCTCCCGGAGCTCCCCCACCGCGGCCCGGTCCAGCAGCACCACCGAGACGCAGCCCCGCGGCAGCCGCGCCGCCGCCCCGTCCGCCACCGCCTGCTCCGCCGCCGCGACCAGCCGCCGGGCCGCCCTGCGGTGCCGGGCGAAGGCGTATCCGGACACCCGCCGCCCCCGTGTCCGCTGCCCGTCCGCGGCGACCTCGGGCGGGACGTCGAGCACCAGCAGGTGCATGCCGCGGCCCCGCCGCCGCGCCGCGCGGGCCAGCCAGCGGCGCACCCACACCAGCGAGCCGCAGTCGTGGACGACCAGGCTCCGCCCCGTACGCACCGCCCGCAGCAATCCGTAGTAATGTGCGATCCGCACCACCGGCCGGTACACCGCGTACGGCAGCCAGTGCGGCATCCGCCGCTCGAAGCGCTCCCGCACGTCCTGGGAGTCCACGCACCGCGCCGCGCCGGGGCCACGCCCCACGGCCCGCCTCATCAGCGTGCTCTTGCCGCTGCCGGGCAGCCCCGAGACGACCACCAGGTCACCCGCCGGGTAGCGCAGGCTGCGCACCGCCGGGCCGCCTCGGCCGCGGCGCAGATCGAGCGGCCGGCCCGGCCTCGTCACCCGCGCGGCCGCACCGCCGCGCCGCCCGGGTGGCGCCGCGCCCGAAGGCGGGCATGCCGCCGTCACGTCCCCGTTCCGCCACCGCACCGGCGAACCGCCTTTCCCCGGGTCGTTGCCCGGTCGTTCAAGAAAGGGTAATGGGGACCCCTGTCAGCCGCCTGTGAGCCGTGCGATGATGATCCGGACAATTCCAAAACGGCCGTTCGAGGCCGCGCGGGAGAGTCCCCGCCGGGCGCGCGTGAGCGCGGGCCCGCGACGGGGCGCCGAAGGAGCAACTCCTCCCCGGAATCTCTCAGGCACAGCTACCGCGCGGGCGAGGCAGATCTGAAAAGCGGACCGCGTCCCGGCAGGGGCGCCGGTCCCACCCACGGTGCAAGCCGGGGCGTTCCAAGGGCGCTCAGGCGAACCTCTCAGGTTCCGATGACAGATTGGGGAGGAGATCTTCGCGACCCCTCCCCCACCCGCCTCCTCCCGGAGCCTGGAGCCTCGATGACGAACCAGAGCCACAGCCAGGGCGAGCCCCGGCCGGCGGCCGACGCCGCCCCGGCCGCCGACGCCGTCCGCCGCACGCCCCTCGACGCGGTCCACCGCCGCCTGGGCGCCACCATGGCCCCCTTCGCGGGCTGGGACATGCCGCTGCGCTACGGCAGCGAGCGCGAGGAGCACCTGGCGGTGCGCGGCAGCGCCGGCCTGTTCGACCTCTCCCACATGGGCGAGATCACCGTGACCGGCCCCGCGGCGGGCGAGGCGCTGGACCACGCGCTGGTGGGCTTCGTCTCCGCGCTGGCGGTCGGGCGGGCCCGCTACACCATGATCTGCGCCCCGGACGGCGGCATCCTGGACGACCTGATCGTCTACCGCACGGGTGATCGGCGGTTCCTCGTGGTGGCGAACGCCGCCAACGCCGAGCGGGTGCTGGGCGAGCTGCGGGCCCGCGCCGAGGGCTTCGACGCCGAGGTCCGCGACGACCGGGACGCCTACGCGCTGGTCGCCCTCCAGGGCCCGCGCGCCGCCGCGATCCTGGCCCGCCTCACCGACGCCGACCTGGCGGGCCTGAAGTACTACGCCGGCCTGCCGGGCACCGTCGCCGGTACCGAGGCGCTGATCGCCCGCACCGGGTACACCGGCGAGGACGGCTTCGAGCTGTTCGTCGCCCCGGAGGCGGCCGAGGCGCTGTGGGAGGCGCTCACCGCCGCGGGCGCCGAGGACGGCCTGGTGCCCGCGGGCCTGTCCTGCCGGGACACGCTGCGCCTTGAGGCGGGCATGCCGCTGTACGGGCACGAGCTGAGCGAGGAGACCACCCCGTTCGACGCCGGGCTCGGCCGGGTGGTGCGCTTCGACAAGACCACCAACGGCGGCGCGTTCGTCGGCCGGGAGGCCCTGGCGAAGGCCGCGGAGGCGGCCCGCCGGACGCCGCCGCGGACCCTGGTCGGCCTGGTCGCGGAGGGCCGCCGGATCCCCCGGGCGGGCTTCGCCGCGCTGGCCGAGGACGGCTCCGTGATCGGCCGGGTCACCTCCGGCGCCCCGTCCCCGACCCTGGGCCGCCCCATCGCGATGGCCTACGTGGACGCGGGCCACGCCGCCCCCGGCACCCGGGTGGCCGTGGACATCCGCGGCGGGCGCGAGCCGCACGAGGTCGTCGCCCTCCCCTTCTACAAGCGCGCCCGCTGACCCCTGCCGCGAGCCCGCCGCCGCGGCCCGCCGGGGCGCACCCGCACCGGCCGGGCCCAGGCGCGCCCGGCGGCGCGGCGCCACGAGCGTCCGGTCCCGCCAGCCCCACCTGCCCCTTCACCACCACCGGGGCACCCCACCGTCCTTCTCCACCCACGCCCATCCGGGAGAATCCCACCATGAGCACCCCCGAGAACCTGCGTTACAGCAAGGAACACGAGTGGCTGTCCGAGGCCGTGGACGGCGTCGCCACCGTGGGCATCACCGAGCACGCCGCGAACGCGCTCGGCGACGTGGTCTACGTCGAGCTCCCGCAGCCCGGCACCACCGTCGCCGCGGGCGACACCTGCGGCGAGCTGGAGTCCACCAAGTCCGTCAGCGACCTGTACTCCCCGGTGGGCGGCGAGGTCACCGAGGTCAACCAGGACGTCGTGGACGACCCGTCGCTGGTCAACTCCTCCCCCTACGGGGACGGCTGGCTCTTCCGCATCCGGGTGTCCGGCGAGGCGGACGACCTGATGGACGCCGCCGGGTACCAGGAGTTCACCGCCGGCTGAGCCCGCGCCCGGCGGCAGCGCCCGCCGACCGACCACGCCCCGTCCCCACGGGCCCACCCGTCCCCGGAAGCGCCGCGGCCACGCGCGACGGCCGCGGGCGCCGCCGGGACCCACGCGGAGATTCGAGAAACCCATGACGGTACTGAACCGCCCCCTCCACGACTTCGACCCCGATGTCGCCGCCGCGGTGGACGCCGAGCTGCACCGCCAGCAGTCCACCCTCGAGATGATCGCCTCGGAGAACTTCGCCCCGCTCTCCGTCCTCCAGGCACAGGGCTCGGTGCTCACCAACAAGTACGCCGAGGGCTACCCGGGCCGCCGCTACTACGGCGGCTGCGAGCACGTCGACGTCGTCGAGCGGCTCGCCATCGACCGGGTCAAGGAGCTGTTCGGCGCGGACGCCGCCAACGTCCAGCCGCACTCCGGCGCCCAGGCCAACGCCGCCGCCATGTTCGCGCTGCTCGACCCGGGCGACACCATCCTCGGCCTGGACCTGGCGCACGGCGGGCACCTGACCCACGGCATGCGGATCAACTTCTCCGGCAAGCTCTACAACGTCGTGGCCTACCACGTGGACGAGCAGTCCCACCTGGTGGACATGGAGGAAGTCGAGCGGCTGGCCAAGGAGCACCGGCCGAAGCTGATCGTCGCGGGCTGGTCGGCCTACCCGCGGCAGTTGGACTTCGCCGCGTTCCGCCGGATAGCGGACGAGGTCGGCGCCTACCTGATGGTGGACATGGCCCACTTCGCCGGCCTGGTGGCGGCGGGCCTGCACCCCTCCCCCGTCCCCCACGCCGACGTGGTGACCACCACCACGCACAAGACGCTCGGCGGTCCGCGCGGCGGCGTCATCCTGTCCCGGGCCGAGCACGCCAAGAAGATCAACTCGGCGGTGTTCCCCGGCCAGCAGGGCGGCCCGCTGGAGCACGTGATCGCGGCCAAGGCGGTGGCGTTCAAGGTGGCGGCCACCGACGAGTTCAAGGACCGCCAGCGCCGCACCCTGGAGGGCGCGAGGATCCTCGCCGAGCGCCTCACCCAGGGCGACGCCGCCGCGGCGGGCGTGTCGGTCCTCACCGGCGGCACGGACGTGCACCTGGTCCTGGTGGACCTGCGCGCCTCCGAGCTGAACGGGCAGGAGGCCGAGGACCGGCTGCACGCGGTCGGCATCACCGTCAACCGCAACGCCGTCCCGTTCGACCCGCGGCCCCCGATGGTCACCTCGGGCCTGCGCATCGGCACCCCGGCGCTGGCCACCCGCGGCTTCACCGCCGAGGACTTCCGCGAGGTCGCCGACGTCATCGCGCACACCCTGCGGCCGGGCCCGGACGAGGCCGCCACCGCCGGCCTGCGGGCGCGCGTGACGGCCCTGGCCGACCGGCACCCGCTCTACCCGGGCCTCACGACGGCCTGAGCCGGGCCCACCCGCCCCGCTCGGGCGGGGCACCGCCGAACGCCGTCCTGGTCACGCACACTGGACGGAGCGGCGGTGCCCCGCCGCCCGCCGCCCCCTGCCCGGGGCGGCCCCAGCACCGGGCCCGTGTCCGGCCCACCCGCACCACCAGACACCGGAGTCCCCGTGGCCATCAGCGTCTTCGACCTGTTCTCCGTCGGCATCGGCCCGTCCAGTTCGCACACCGTGGGCCCGATGCGCGCGGCGCGCATGTTCGCGCGGCGCCTGGAGAAGGAGGGCGCCCTGGCGGAGACCGCGTCGGTGCGCGCCGAGCTGTACGGCTCGCTGGGCGCCACCGGCCACGGCCACGGCACCCCCAAGGCCGTCCTCCTCGGCCTGGCGGGCCACTCCCCGCGGACCGTGGACGTCGAGGCGGCCGACGACGAGGTGGCCCGCGTCCGCGCCACCGGCCGGCTGCAACTGCTGGGCCGCCACGAGATCCCGTTCGACGAGCCCACCCAACTGGTCCTGCACCGGCGCCGCTCCCTGCCGTACCACGCCAACGGCATGACCCTGACCGCCCTCGACGCCTCCGGCACGCCCCTGCTGGAGAAGACGTACTACTCCGTCGGCGGCGGGTTCGTCGTGGACGAGGACGCGGTGGGCGAGGACCGCATCAAGCTGGACGACACCGTCCTCAGGCACCCGTTCCGCACCGGCGACGAGCTGCTGCGCATGTCCCGCGAGACGGGGCTTTCGATCTCCGCGCTGATGCTGGAGAACGAGAAGGCGTGGCGCACCGAGGAGCAGATCCGGGCGGGTCTGCTGGAGATCTGGCGGGTGATGCGGGACTGCGTGGCGCGCGGCATGTCCCGGGAGGGCATCCTGCCCGGCGGCCTGAAGGTGCGCCGCCGCGCGGCCACCGCGGCCCGCGCCCTGCGCGCCGAGGGCGACCCGGCGGCCCGCGCCATGGAGTGGGTGACCCTGTACGCGATGGCCGTCAACGAGGAGAACGCCGCGGGCGGCCGGGTGGTGACCGCGCCCACCAACGGCGCGGCCGGGATCATCCCCGCCGTCCTGCACTACTACATGAACTTCGTGCCCGGCGCCGACGAGGAGGGCGTGATCCGCTTCCTGCTGGCGGCGGGGGCCATCGGCATGCTGTTCAAGGAGAACGCCTCCATCTCCGGCGCGGAGGTCGGCTGCCAGGGCGAGGTGGGCTCCGCGTGCTCGATGGCCGCGGGCGGCCTGGCCGAGGTCCTCGGCGGCTCCCCCGAGCAGGTGGAGAACGCGGCCGAGATCGGCATGGAGCACAACCTCGGCCTGACCTGCGACCCGGTGGGCGGCCTGGTCCAGATCCCGTGCATCGAGCGCAACGGCATGGCGTCGGTGAAGGCGGTCACCGCGGCCCGCATGGCCCTGCGCGGCGACGGCCGGCACCACGTGTCCCTGGACAAGGTCATCAAGACCATGAAGGAGACGGGCGCCGACATGAAGGTCAAGTACAAGGAGACCGCCCGCGGCGGCCTCGCGGTGAACGTCATCGAGTGCTGACGGGACGGGCCCCGCGCCGCGGATTCCGCCCTTTCGCCGGGGAAGGCCCGGCCGCGGCGCCGGCAGCCGGCGTCCCCGCTGGCGCGGGCCGGGGACCGGCTTGACCCTCACGTTGCGTGAGGCTGGAGGGTGGGGTGCATGAGCGATCACTTCAGCGCTTTCGAGATGAGTCCTGTGCCCCCTCCCGGCCCGGACGCGGTTCCGCCGGAGCCGTTCCGTGGCATCTACGGCATGCCCGCGTTCGCGACGATCCCCACGAGCGATCCGGCGGCGTCGGTGGACTTCTGGACCCGCGGGCTCGGGTTCATCGAGCTGTTCGGCATCCCCGGACAGGTGGTCCATCTGCGCCGGTGGGCGTTCCAGGACGTGCTCCTCGTCCCGGCGGCGAGCGTTCCGCCGGAGGCACCGGCGATGAGCCTCACTTTCGCGTGCGTGCTCAGCCAGGTCGATTCCCTGGTCGAGGCCTGTCGGGCGCTGCGCCCGGACTCGGTCGACGGTCCACGGGACACTCCCTGGAACACCCGCGATGTGACGGTGATCACCCCCGAGAACGCGCGGATCGTCCTCACCGCGGCGAAGCCCTTCGATCCGGCCGGCGAGGAGGCGCGGAGCCTCGCCGCCGTCGGGATCACCCCACCGGGCTCCGGTCGCGGCGACAATGGGGAACATGCCTGATGTCGCCGGTGACGCCGGGGGCCTGACCGTCGGACAGGTCTCGGCTCGTCTGGGGGTGACGGTCCGCGCGCTGCACCACTGGGACGAGACGGGTCTGGCGCGACCGTCGCTGCGCACGGCCGCCGGATACCGGCTCTACACCTCCGCTGATCTGGAACGTCTGCACCGCATCGTCGTCTACCGGGAGATCGGCCTCGGCCTGGACAGGATCCGGGCGATCCTGGACGACTCGGCCGCGGACGTGCCCGGCGCGCTGCGCGCGCAGCGCGCCCAGGTCGCCGAGCGCATCGACCGCCTCCAGCGGCTCAGCGCCGGACTGGACCGAATGATCGAGGCCCATGAGCGCGGCCCGCTGCTGACCGGCGAGCAGCAGGCCGCGGTCTTCGGCCCGCGGTGGAACCCGGACTGGCCCGCCCAGGCCCGCCGGCGCTACGGGGACACCACGCAGTGGCGGCAGTACGCCGAGCGCTCGGCCGCCCGCGGTCCGGAGGAGTGGCGGGCCATCGCGGACGCCGTCGCCGACCTCGAACGCGCTCTCGGGGACGCGATGGACGCCGGTGTCGCGCCCGGCAGCCCGGAGGCGAACCGACTCGTCGAGCGGCACCGCGAGCTCTTCGCCTCGTACTTCCCCCTGTCCAGGCGGATGCAGGTGTGTCTCGGCCGCATGTTCGAGGCCGATCCCGGATTCGCCGCTCATTACGACGGCATCCGCGCCGGTCTCGCCACGTGGTTCCGTCGGATCATCGACGCCGACGCGCGCGCCCACGGCATCGACCCGGACACCGCGACCTGGGAGTAGGAGGGCGGGTCGCAGGGGCGGGCACAGCCTCTGGCCATGCGCAGCTTCGCGATCACAGCGACAGGCACGGTCCGGCCGGCCCGGAGTACCCCTTCTCGTCGTCCGACACGTCGTCACCGGGCAACCTCCCGCCGCCCCGAGCGTCTTCCGAGAAGCCGGAGGAGCCCGGGGCCGGTGAGGTGCCGGGTGTGTCCGATGACGAGGAGGACCATGTGATCCGTGTCCCGCGCATGGTGGCCGCCGCCACCGCGGTGCTCGCGGTGGCGCTGGGGTCGCCCGGGGTGGCGCAGGCGTCGCCCGGGCAGTCGCCCGCTGCGCCGCCGTCCGCGCCGCAGGCAGGCGAGAGCGACGCGCTTCCCAAGGGCTGGAAGATCGCCGGTTCGGGCGCCGGGCGGGAGCTGGTGTGGCGCTCGCCGCGCCGGGTCCCGATGGGCGACGCCCGGGTCGAGTTCCACTCCGGGGGCCGGCTGATCGGCCGCCCGGTGGCCGACGACGACGGGCGGACGTTCCGGCTGAGGCTCGGCCCGGCCGCCGTCGGGGCCGGCGGGGAGCTCGAGGTGCTTGCCGGCGGGCGCCGCCTGGACGCGCATGCCGGGGCCGGTGCCGACCGGGACCGGGCCCGCGGGACCTCCCCGGCGCGGCCTGTGACCTCCCTGCCCTCGCTGAAGGTCGACCCGGGCGTCCCGGGCGGGCACCGCACCGTCAGCGGCGAGTACTCCCTGGACCCGGTGAAGCTGCCCGGCTTCCCGGAGCCCGTGGAGATGCGGGCCACCGTCGTGGCGCCGGCCGACGCCCGGGGCAGCAGGCCGCTGGCGCTGTTCCTGCACGGCCGCCACTCCACGTGCTACGGCGGCGAGGGGCAGGAGACCGGCGACTGGCCCTGCCCGGCTGGGACGCGGCCGGTGCCCAGCCACCGCGGCTACCAGCACGACCAGCGGCTTCTGGCCTCCCAGGGCTATGTGACGGTGTCCATATCGGCCAACGGCGTCAACGGCCAGGACTTCGCCGCGGAGGACGGCGGCGCGCAGGCCCGCTCGTCCCTGGTGCGACGGCACCTGACCCACTGGGCGGACTGGGCCTCCGACCGCTCCGGCGCCCCGGACGTCGTGCGCGGGGCGCCGCGGGCGGACCTGTCCCGGGTGCTGCTGGTGGGCCACTCCCGGGGCGGGGAGGGCGTCAACCGGGCCGCGCTCGACAGCCTCTACCCGCCGCCCGCGGAGCAGGACGGCGCCCCGGGCCCCGCCCGCTGGGACATCCGCGGCACCGTGCTGATCGGCCCGACCGTCTTCGGCCACAACCCCGTCCCCGACGTGCCGTCCGTGACGATCCTGCCGGGCTGCGACGGCGACGTGTCCGACCTCCAGGGCGAGATCTACCTGGACGGCACCCGCGGCGTCGGCCGGGGCTCCGCCCTGCACAGCGCGGTGTACATGGTCGGCGCGAACCACAACTTCTTCAACACCGAGTGGACCCCGGGGCAGGCCGAGGCGCCGGCCTGGGACGACTTCCCCGGCGAGGAGGAGGAGCGGGACCCGGTGTGCTCGCCGGGCACGAAGACCCGGCTGACCGCCGCGCAGCAGCAGAAGGCGGGCAGCACGTACATCGCCGCGGCGGCCCGGCTGTTCGTCGCGGGCGACGACCGGGTGCGCCCGCTGCTCGACGGCTCCGGGGTGCGCGCGCCGTCCGCGGGCTCCGCGCGGGTGCTCACCCACGCCGTCGGCGCCAACCGCGCGCCGGGGCTGCTGCCTGACTCCTCGCTCGCCGTCAGCGGCGGCCGGGTGTGCGCGCAGGTGGACCCGGACGCCGCCACCGCCTGCCTGTCGCCGGACGGCCCCGGCGCCTCGCCGCACTTCGCCCGCTGGGAGACCCGCCGGGAGCCGGGCCGGCACGCGGTCGCGATGCGCTGGTCCAAGGCGGGCTCGGCGGTGCGCATGACCCCCGGGCGGCCGTTCTCCGTGGCCGGTTCCCAGGCGCTGGCGCTGCGGGTGATCGTGCCGCCCAACACCGCGGGCACCGAGCTGGACGTCGCCGTCACCGACACCTCCGGGCGGCGCGCGGTCCTGGGCCGGGCCCGGGTCGACGGCCTGCCGGGCAGTGAGCGGACCGCGTCCCACTGGGCGCGCGAGGTGCGGGTGCCGCTGCGCGCCGCCGCCGGCGCCGGGGTGGACCTGGCGGCGGTGAAGACCCTGGAGCTGACCCCGCGCGGCGCGGCCGGGGAGGCGTGGCTGATGGACGCCTGGGGCTGGCGGCCCGGGACCCCGGCGGCGCGGCCGGGGCAACTGCCGCGCGTGGACATCGGCCGGCTCGCCGTGCGGGAGGGCGACTCGGGGACGCGCACCTACCACGTGCCGGTGCGGGTCTCCGGGCCGGGCAGCGGCCAGGTGCGGCTGTTCGTCGCCGACCCGGCCACCGGTGAGGCGACCGCCCGGACGGTGACGGTCGGCGGGGGCGGCGAGGCCGTCGATGTGCCGGTCACGGTGGAGGGCAACGTCCGCCACGGCGAGGACCGCGAGCACCGGGTGTTCGTCAAGGCGGTGCGCGGCGCGGTGGTCGGCGCGCACAGCGGCGGCATGACCGTGGCGGACGACGACCCGATGCCCGCGGTGAGCGCGGCGCCGGTCGCGGACCGGGTCACCGAGGGCGGGAAGCTGGTGTGGCGGGTGTCGCTCTCCCGGGCCGCCGACGTCCCGGTGTTCGCCGGGTTCGACGTGCTGGCCCCCGCGAGCGGCACCGAGCTGTCCACCGCGGACGTGGACCGGCGGTGGCTGGACGAGCAGTTCGGCGTGGGGCCGGCCCCGCAGCGCCCGCTGTCCCGGCTGATGGAGGAGCCGATGCTGTTCGCCGAGGTGCCCGCGGGCGCGCTGAGCGTGGACGTGGCCGTGCCCACCGTCGCCGACCGGGTCCGCGAGCCGGAGGAGGTGCTGCGCCTGCGGCTGGTCACCTTCGACGAGAACTGGGACCCGCAGCGGGGCCCGGAGTTCACCGGCAGGGTGCGGGACGCCTCGTAGCCGCGCCCGCTCCGCGCGGGGGCGCGCCACCGGTTCCGGCCGGCGGCGCGCCCCCGTCGCCGTCCGGGCGGCCGCGCGGGCGGAGTCAGCGCCCGGGCCGGGTGAGCAGCCCGCGCTCCAGTGCGACGACCACGGCGTGGGTGCGGTCGCTGACGTCCAGCTTCGCGAACACGCGCAGCAGGTGGGTCTTCACCGTCGCCTCGGCGATGAACAGCCGCTCGCCGATCTCCGCGTTGGACAGGCCGTCGGCCACCGCGCCCAGCACGTCCGCCTCCCGCGCGGTCAGCGTCACCGGCGGGGGCTGCCGCATGCGGGCCACCAGCCGCGCCGCGACCCGCGGGGCGAGCACGGTCTCCCCGCGGGCCGCGGCGCGCACCGCCTCGGTCAACTGGTCGCGGGTGGCGTCCTTGAGCAGATAGCCCACGGCGCCGGCCTCCACGGCGCGTTCGATCTCCTCGTCGGTGTCGTACGTGGTGAGGATCAGCACGCGGGTGGCGGTGGGGCCCGCGATGATCTCCGCGGTGGCGGCCACCCCGTCCAGCACCGGCATCCTCAGGTCGAGCAGCGCCACGTCGGGCCGCAGCCGCTCCACCAGCTCCACCCCCGCCCGGCCGTCGGACGCCTCGCCGACGATGTCGAAGCCGGGCTCCGCGCCCAGCAGGGCGACGACCCCGGCGCGCATCGCCGGGTGGTCGTCCACCACGACGACGCGGAGCCGGCTCACCGGGTCCCGTGCCTGGTCCTGCGCCATGTCCCACCTGCCCGTTCGTGTCCGGCCCCGAGTCCGCGGCCGGTGTCGGTCGTCCGGTGTCGGTCGTCCCGTGTCGGTGGCCCTTTGTCTCGGGCCCTGTGCCTGGTGCCCTGTGTCCGGGCCCGTGTCCGTGGCCCCGTGCCGGAAAGCGCCGCCGTCACGGCCCCGGGCCGTCGGGGACCACGGCGAGGACGCGGGTGCCCTCGCCGACCGAGCTGGTGACGGACAGCTCGCCGCCGAGCTCGGCCAGGCGTCTGCGCATCCCGTCCAGGCCGAAGCCGCGGGAGTCCGCCACGACAAAGCCGCTCCCGTCGTCGGTGATCTCCAGCTCCACGCCGTGCGGGTGCCGGGCCAGGACCACGCCCACCGTGGAGGCGCCCGCGTGCTTGCGGACGTTGGCCAGCGACTCCTGGGTGCAGCGCAGCAGCGCGATCCGGGCGGGCTGGTCGCACACCACGTCGGACAGCTCCGCGGTGACGGTGAGCCCGGTGTCCTCGGCGAACCGGTCGAGGACCCGGCGCAGGGCCCGGGCCACCGAGGCGGGCCCCGCGCCGCCCGGCGGGGCCGCGCCGACCAGGGCCCTGGCCTCGGCGAGGTTCTCCCGGGCGGTGCGCTCGATCGACAGCAACTGCCGGGCGCTGGCCTCCGGTTCGGTGCCGAGGCCGGAGCGGGCCGCCTCCGCCAGCACCACGATGGACGCGAACCCCTGGGCGAGGGTGTCGTGGATGTCCCGGGCGAGCCGCTCCCGCTCCTGCGCGGCGCCCTGGGCCCGGTGCGCCTCGGCCAGTTGCCGCTGGGTGCGCTCCAGTTCCTCGGCGAGCCGGCGGGCCCGCTCGTCCCGCGCGCCGACGACCCGGTCGAGCCAGAGCCCGAGCAGCACGGAGGCCGCGTACCCGCCGGCGGTGACGAAGACGTCGCCGGTGCGGAAGTCGGGGCTCCAGCCCTGCGGGGCGGTGCTGCCCAGGACGGTCGCCGCGGCGGCGGCGCCGCTGGCGGCGACCGCGTGCCGCGGCCCCGTGGTGAGGAACCAGAACTGCGGCAGCGAGACCAGGAACATCGCCGCGCCCCCGCCCGGCAGGGCGGCCATGGCGCCCAGGCCCAGCACCAGCGTCCACAGGTAGGGGCGGGGGCGCAGCACCGGGGCCCGGGGCGGCAGCTCCGCCAGCGCGTAGGCGGCGGCGAGCAGGGCGGTCAGCGCCAGCGTCCCGTACCGCTCCGTCCCCGAGTGGTCCAGCACGGACAGCACCGGGGGCCACAGGCCGAACAGCAGCCACGCGGCGGCGTACCAGCCGTGGAGGGTGCCGGTCCCGAACTCCTCGACGGGCCGCTGACGTCGCCGCATGGCGGTCAGCCTACGCGGGCCGCGGGCCGCGCGTCGGGGACGTCGCCGCCGGCGGACCGCGACCGCCGCACCCCGCGCGAGGGCCACCAGGAGGCGTCGCCGAGCAGCAGCATCAGCGCGGGCAGGACCACGATCCGGATGACGAACGCGTCCAGCAGCACCGCCACCGCGAGGCTGAAGCCGATCTGCTTCATCTCCATGATGTGCAGCGGCACGAAGCTGGCGAACACCGTCACCATCACCACCGCGGCGGAGGTGACGACCCCGGCCGAGCCGCGGATGCCCTCGAGCACCGCCTGGCGGGTGGGCATCCCGCTCAGGGCGGCCTCGCGGATCCGGCTGATGACGAACACCTGGTAGTCCGTCGAGAGGCCGAACAGGATCACGAACAGGAACAGCGGCACCCGCGACCCGACGGACCCGGTGGACTCGAAGTCCAGCAGCCCCTCGGCCCAACTGTGCTGGAAGACGGCCACCAGCACGCCGAGCGAGGCGGCCGCCGACAGCAGGTTGAGCACCACCCCGACGACGCCGAGGACCAGCGAGCGGAAGCCCCACACCGTCATGGCGAAGGTCACCAGCAGCAGGGAGGCGACGACCAGCGGCAGCTTGTCCTTCTGGTGCTCGGGGTAGTCGGCGTACCGCGCCACCTCGCCGGACACCGCGGCCTCGGCGCCGGGGACCCGGTCCGCCGCCTGCGGCACCAGGTGCGCGCGCAGGTGCCGCAGCGACTCGGTGGCCTCGTCGCTGTTCACCTGGTGCGGCACGCGCAGCTCCAGCACGCTGATCCGGCCGTCGGGCGAGGTGCGCAGCACGGGCTCGCCGGTGATGTGCAGGCGCGGGTCCCGCTGGGCGCGCTCGCCCAGGTCGCGCAGGGCGCCGGTGGCCTCGTCCGCCCGGTCGGCGTCGGCGCGCACCACGACCTCGTGCCAGGCCTGCTGGTCGGGGAACGCCTCGTTGACCCGGTCCCAGGTCTGCATGGCGGTGATCTCGCGGGGGTGGGTGTCGCGGCCCATCTCGGTGAGGTTCATGCCGAGCAGCGGCAGGGCGAGCGCCAGCATGGCGAGCACCGAGACGGCGAGGGCCGCGCCGGGGCGGCGGCTCACGGGGCGGAGCAGCGCGGCGGTGATCCGGCCGCCGCCGGGCTGCCGCGGCGCCGCAGGCACGCCCTGCCCTCCGGCGCGGGCGGCCTTGCGGGCGGCCTTGCGCGCGGCGCGGCGTTCGGCACGCGCGCCGAGGACGGCCAGCACGGCGGGCAGCACGGTCAGCGAGCTGGCCACGGCGACCAGGGTGACCAGGATCGCGCCGGTGGCGATGGAGGAGAAGATGACGTCGTCGACCAGGTACAGCGTGGCGCTGGAGGCGGCGACCGCGACCCCGGAGAGCACGACCGCCCGGCCCGAGGTGGCCGCCGCCAGCTCCACCAGCGCCCGCGCGGGCAGTCGCCCGCCGTGCCGGACCCGTTCCTCCCGTTCCCGCTTGAGGTGGAACAGGGTGTAGTCCACTCCGACCGCGAGGCCGATGAGCAGGATGACGTTGGTGCCGACGCCCGCGTCGGGGAAGGCGTGCGAGGCCAGCATCGACAGGCCGACGGCCCCGGCGATGGAGGTCAGCGCCAGCAGCAGCGGCACCAGGGCCATCGCGAAGGAGCGGAAGACGATCAGCAGGGTGAGCAGGGTGACCGGCAGCGCGATCAGCTCGGTGCGCGACAGGTCCTCGCTGCGCAGCTCGTCCACGCCCTTGCCGATCGAGCCGGTCCCGGTCTCCTCCAGCCGCAGCCCCGGATGGGCCCGCTGCACCTGCTCGGTCTGCGCCAGCAGGGCGTCCACGTGCTGCTTGCTCTCGCGTTCGTCGCCCTCCATGGTGACGTCCACCCGGACCGCGGCGCCGTCGGCCGAACGCACCGGATCGGCCACCGACCGCACCTCGTCGAGCCGCTCCATCCGCCCGGTGAGGTCCGCCGCCGCGGCGTCAAGGGCGGCCGCGTCCACCCGCCCGGACCCGGGCGCGGCGGTGATCAGCACCTGCTCCACGGGCCGCCGCTGCAACCCGCCCTCGGAGGCCATGGCCTCGGCCCGCCCGGCCTCGCCGACGCGGAAGTCGCCGCTCATCGCCGGATTCACGCCGACCGCGATGCCGGCGCCCAGGCAGAGCACCACGAAGAGGAACCAGCCGGCGATCGCGCGCCAGGGGTGCCCGGCGCTCCACCGGGCCATGCGCACAGGGAGATTCGTCATACCGCAGATGCTGGTCGGCGGGGCACCGGCGCCGGCAGCCTCGGCCGGTTGAACCCGTTGTCCACCGATCGGTGGACAAGGGTGGAGGGGAGCGTTCCGCGCGGCCGCCGCGATCCGCGGCCCGCGGGGCCCACCGTCGCGTTCGAGACAATCGCCCAAAGGCGGTTGACGGTGCCTCGGAAAGCGGCAGAGCATGAGTCCCGCCGAACAGGGCGCCGTTATGAAAAACGGCGGACCCACGATCTCTATCCCGATGCTTTACACGAACTTCACACAGCTCCGTCCGGTCGCGACAGCGGTCCGAGAGCCGTCCGACCGCCGTCCGATTTCCGCCTTCCCGGTCGGTACGACGCACTCCCACCGCTGACGCGCGGGGCCGCGGCGCCTGCTGGAGAGGTCCGTGGCCACCGCCTTCCACCGAGCGAGGAGACACCCGTGACAGCACACCGAGGGACCGCGCCGACCGTCCGCAGACCGCTGGCGGCCCTGGCCGTGGCCGCGCTGGCCGCCGGCGGGGGGCTGGCCGCGGGACCCGCGGCCCAGGCCGCACCCGCGACCGCGGGCGGGCTGGCCCCGACCGTGGCGGCGCAGCACACGTTCACCATCCCGGCCGGGGCCGCGGGCGCCGAGGTGACCGCGGGCGCCGCCCGGGCCAACGTCGTCCGGACTCCCCAGGTGGCGGCGGGCCAGGCGATCGACTGCACGCTGACGGTGCACAACCCGTTCCGGTACTACGGCGGGCCCTACGGCGGCGGGGTGGAGGGCCTGGCGAGCGTGTCGTGCACCAACGTCGTGCAGCGGATCGACGTCACCGTGGGCCTGTACAAGAACGGGAGCCTGGTCAGCTACCGGACGCGCACGACCTACTCGTCGCTCCAGGGCGGGGCGGACACCGAGTACCCCTACAGCTCGGGCAACTACCAGACCGGCGCGGTCGCGAACATCGTCTTCCCCGCGGGTTACAGCCCGCCGAGCGGGTCGATCCCGCAGGTCAACAGCCCGGTGGTGTACATCCCGTAGCCGGCGGGACCGACTCCGCGGTGCGCGGCGCGGCTCCGGTGGGGCCGGGCCGCGCATTCCGCGTTCCCCGCGTGCCGGCGCATTTTCCCGGGGAGGGAATGGGTACGCCGAATCCCGCGCGGGGCGGGGCGGCCTGGGGGCGTCGGACCGGACGCGGACGGAATCGGGGTGCCCCCGGAATTACGGAGTACGGAAATCCGTGACACCGGTCGGCGCTTTACGGCTGAATGCCGAAGCCGGGTGACGGCGCGGCAGGCACGCGGCGGTCGTCCCCGCGCCACTCCCATGGCGCCCACGCCGCCCCGCCGCCCCGTTCCTCGCGGGCCCCGCCGATTCGCCGCCTCCCGGCGGTAAGAATCCCCGCCGTGGCGGACACGAAGCAGTGCCGCACCATCCGGTGCGGCACCGGACCGCCCGCGAGGATGGACAGTTGACAGCACGACAGTTGCGCCATGGCAGGAGACGGCACGCCGCGGCGGCCGCCTGCGCCGCCCTGACCGCCGCGCTGGCGCTCGGCCCGGTCACCCCGGTCGGCGCCCAGCAGCCCACCGCCCCGGGCGCCGCGGACCGGGCCCCCGAGCGGGACGGCGCGCGGGGCCGGATGCTCACGCTGGTCACCGGCGACCGGGTCACCGTGGACGAGCGGGGGCGGCCCGTGGGGCTGATACCGGCACCGGGCCGCGAGGACATCCCCGTCCAGGTCTCCGAGGTCGGCGGCCATGTGCGGCTGCTGCCGCAGGACGTGGCCCCGCTGCTCGAGAAGGGGGTCGTGGACCCGCGGCTCTTCGACATCACCGAGCTCTCCCGCGAGGAGTACGCGGGCAAGGCGGGCCTCGGGCTGATCGTCACCTACGGCGAGGGCCGGCGCGGCGGCGACGCGAGGGCCGGGCTGCGCCGGGCCGCGGGCGCCGGCACCCCGCTGGAGGCGATCGGCGGCGAGGCCGTCACCGTCTCCCCCGGCGCGGCCGCGGGCGTCTGGCAGGCCCTGACCGAACCGGCGGGCGCCTCCGCCGCGACGCGGGCCGCGCCCGGGGTGACGTCCGTCGCCCTGGACGCGGTGGTCACCCAGGCCCTGGACCGCAGCGTGCCGCAGGTCGGCGCCCCCGAGGCGTGGGAGGCCGGGTACGACGGCGCGGGCGTGCGGATCGCCGTCCTGGACACCGGCATCAGCGAGGAGCACCCCGACCTGGCCGGGAAGGTCACGGCCAGGAGGAACTTCTCCCACGCCCCGGACACCGGGGACCGCCGCGGCCACGGCACGCACGTGGCGTCCATCGCCGCGGGCACGGGCGCCAAGTCGGGCGGGAAGTACACGGGCGTGGCGCCGCGCGCCGAGCTGCTGAACGGCAAGGTGCTCGACGACCGCGGCTCGGGCCGCGAGTCGTGGATCATCCAGGGCATGCAGTGGGCCGTCGTCCAGGGCGCCGACGTCGTCAACATGAGCCTGGGCTCCTACCCGTCGTACGTGGACCCCGTGGCGGACGCCCTGGACGCGCTGTCCGCCGAGTCGGACACGCTGTTCGTGGTGGCGTCGGGCAACGATGGGTCGGCGGCCGTCGGCACGCCCGGCACCGCCGAGTCCGCGCTGACCGTGGGCGCCGTGGACAAGTCCGACGTGCTGGCCGAGTTCTCCGGCAGCGGCGACGCCGACGACCGGACGATCAAGCCCGACGTGACCGCGCCCGGCGTGGAGATCGGCGCGGCGGCGGCCCCGGGCAGCACCGCCGAGAAGACCGGTGAGCCGGTCGCCGACGGTTACGTCGCCGCTACCGGCACCTCCATGGCCACCCCGCACGTCGCGGGCGCGGCGGCCCTGCTCAAGCAGCGGCACCCGGACTGGACCGGCGAGCGGATCAAGGCCGCGCTCACCTCCTCCGCCGTGCCGGGCGAGGGCTACGGGGTGCGGCAGCAGGGCACCGGCCGCATCGACGTGGGCGCCGCGATCGGCCGGACCGTCGTCGCCGAGACCGGTGCGCTGGACTTCGGCAGCACGGCGTTCCCGCACCACGACGACGAGCCGGTCGGCCGGGACGTCACCTACCGCAACCTGGGCGGGGAGGACGTCACCCTGAAGCTGTCCGCGCGGGGCGTGGACCCGAAGGGCGGCGCGGCCCCCGAGGGGATGTTCTCCGTGAGCGTCCCCGAGGTCACCGTCCCGGCGGGCGGCACCGCGACCGTCCGGGTCACCGCCGACACCCGCGCCGGCGGCGACGTGCACGGCGAGTACGGCGTGTACGTCACCGCGGCCGGCGACGGGCAGACCGTGCGCACCGCGGGCGTGGTGCACCGCGAGGAGGAGCTGGTCACGCTCACCGTCGAGGCGAAGGGCCGCGACGGGAGGCCCGCGCCGTACTGGCTGGCCCATGTGCACAGGCTGTACAACACCGGGCGGAGCAGGCAGGCCCACCTGTACGGCGACGGCGAGGGCGCCGTCTCGGTGCGGCTGCCCAGGGGCACGTACCTGGTGGACACCACGGTCTTCCACGGCGGCGCCGACCACACCTCGGCGACCGGCCTCGACTGGCTCCTCACCCCGCAGGTGTCGCTGACCGAGGACACCACGGTGACCGTGGAGGCCGCCGACGCGGCCGAGATCGACATGACCGTCGCGGACGGGAAGGCGGAACTGGCCCAGCAGGTCGTGGCCTACGCCATGGGCAACGCCGAGACGCTCTGGGGCGTCGGCTACCACTGGCTGACCCCCCGCCTGCCGGACGGCGTCCGCACCGCGCAGCTCGGGTCGGTCCCGGACGGCTACGCCCTCGAGGACGCCTACGCCGGCGCCACCTGGGAGCGCGCCGGACGCGAGTACCACGCGGCGCACGAGCAAAAGGGCGCGTTCTTCCACGGGCTGAAGCACCACACCGGGTGGGCGGACCTGGCCCGCATCACCCGGAGCGAGGGGGCCTCCGTGCCCGGCTCCACCGGCGCCACGTTCGTCCACTCCACCGCGGGAAGGATGATGCAGTTCGCCGCGGCCCGGCCGCACGCGCTGCCGCGCACCACCGAGGTGTACGTCCGGGCGGACGCCGGGGAGTGGACGCACGAGTTCTGGCAGCTCGACTCCCAGGAGTACGCCCAGGCGGGGCAGTGGGAGCGCTGGGTGACCCACGAGGCCGGCGAGCGGTACCACCAGACGTTCAACACCGGCGTGTTCGGCCCGAGTGTGCCCGAGGGGGGCGGCCCGTTCTGGTTCCGCGGCACGATCTACGGGCCCCTCAACCTGTTCACCGACGGCGGCGGACACCGCGGGACCAGCGTCCACGACAGCGCGAGCAGCACGCTGTACCGCAACGGCGAGGAGTACGCCACGGCCGACGAGCCCTTCGAGGACATCGGGTTCGACGTGCCGCCGGAGAAGGCGGACTACAAGCTGGTCACCACGGTGAGCAGGAGCGCGCCCGCCGCCTCGGTGAGCACGCGGATCACCGTCGCCCACACCTTCGCCTTCGAGGCGCCCCGGAGCGGGGACCCGTGGGACCAGGTGGCGATCCCCGCCTCGGCCGTCCGCTTCACCCCCGCGCTGGCCCTGGACAGCACCGCACCGGCCGGGCGGACCGTCAAGGTGCCCGTCGCCGTGCAGGGGTCGGCCGCCGGCGGCAACCTCGGCGCGCTCACCGTCTCCGTCTCGCACGACAGCGGGAAGACCTGGCACCGCACCCCGGTCAGGGACGGCCGCGTCACCGTGCGCAACCCCGCGGCCGGAGGCACCGTCTCCTTCCTGGCCGAGGTCTCCGACAAGCAGGGCAACACCACCACCCAGACCGTCATCGACGCCTACCGCACCCGCTGAACCCGGTACCACGGCGGCCCGCCCCGCGACGACCGCGGGGCGGGCCGCGCCGTGCCGTCCCCGGACCACGCGTCCCGCCGGTCGCGGGGCGCGCACAGCCCGGGCGCCCCGTAAGACCCCGCGGCCGGCGGACACACAAGGGGTGGGAGAACGAGACGAAGGGATCCCGATGGAGACTCCGGATGAGTTCCGGGAGATGTACACCCGGCACTACGACGCCGTGCTGCGGTACGCGTGGCGCCGGGTGGGCGCCGACGCCGCGCCGGACGTGGCCGCCGAGGTGTTCACCACGGCGTGGCGCAGGATGGCCGACGTTCCGCGACAACCCCTGCCGTGGCTGTACGGCGTGGCCAGGAACGTGGTCGCCAACCACGCCCGCGGGCGGCAGCGGGCCGACCGGCTGCTCGCCCGCATCCCGCGCACCACCGAGCTGCGCGACGTCGGCGACCAGGTCACCAGCGGCTCGGTGATCCGCCAGGCATGGCAGTCGCTGGGGCCCGGCGACCGGGAGCTGCTGGCCCTGATCGGCTGGGAGGGCCTGACCGTCGGCGAGGCGGCGCGGGCGCTGGGCTGCACCACCGCCGCGTGCTCGGTGCGCCTGTACCGGGCGCGCCGGCGGCTGCGCGGCGCCCTCGAGGA
Organism: Streptomyces capparidis; assembly: GCF_054782095.1. Classification (NCBI taxonomy): domain Bacteria; kingdom Bacillati; phylum Actinomycetota; class Actinomycetes; order Kitasatosporales; family Streptomycetaceae; genus Streptomyces; species Streptomyces capparidis. The sequence goes on from NZ_BAAGTD010000038.1 coordinate 68,404, forward strand.
GCTGGGACACCACGGGAACGACAGCCGCCGCGAGGCGGGGGAGATGGAGGCGGCGGCATGCGTGTGACACGGGAGATCAGGGCCCTGATGGCGGACGGCGACCCGGCGGCCGGCGCGGTCGCGGACCGGCGGCGGGCCGAGGCCGACCTGGAGGCGATCATGGCGTCCCCGGCCGCGGCCGCGGGGCCGGAGCGACGGCGCGGACGGCTGGTGCCCGCGCTGACGGCCGCCGCGGTGGCCGCGGTCGCCGCCGCCGTCGTCGCCGTCTCGTCCCTCTCCGGCCCCGGGGGGAGCCCCGGGGTTGCCGTGCCGGAGCCGCTGAGCGCCGCCGCGTCCGGCGGGGACCGCCCGGCGGCCGAGGTGCTGCGCGAGATCAAGCGGCGCAGCGCGGCGGGACCGGCCGGCACGCAGCCGGCGGACCCGCAGCCGCGGCTGCTCCAGCAGCGGTGGACCCTGGCGGAGACCGCCACCGCCGACGGCGGCCCGCCCGAGTCCCGGCCGGTGACCGAGGAGGTGGAGTTCGCGCCGCAGCGGGACGGCTCCGCCGTCGAGAGGGTGCGGCGTTCACCCGGCGGGACGACGACGCACCGGCTCACGGCCGCCCAGCTCGCCGCCGACCCGTTCGCGCAGCGCCCCCCGGCCGGCGGCGAGGCGTTCACGTCGTGGCTGCGCGCCGCGCACGGCGGCGGGGACCTGAGGGACCCGCACGTGGTCGAGGAGTGCGTCGCCATGCTGCTCGGCCGGCAGTATCCGGGCCCGGCGCAGCGGGCGGCGCTGCTGGACGTGATCGGCGGCATCCCCGGCCTGCGGTACGACGGCGAGGTCACCGACCGGGCGGGCCGGGCGGGTGAGGCGTTCTCCGCCACCCGCCCGGGGGAGGGCGGCAAGAAGCGCTACACCTTCGTCGTCTCCCCCGTCACCGGCCAGGTCCTGGGCGTGGAGCGGACGCTCACCGAGCCGGTGGAGGACCTCGACGTGCGCCTCCCCGCGGTGATCGGCTACGTCACCTACCTGGATCCGGTCACCGACGCGGACCGGGTCGGGACCGAGGGGCGCTGAACCGGCGGGGCGCCGACCCGGCGCGGCCCGCGCGGCGCGCACGGGGCGGGCGGGACGGGGCGGGCGGCCCGCCCCGCCCGCGCGGAGCCGCCCCGCGCGCGCCCTCCGCCCGCCCTCCGCCATTTGGCTCGATGCCCTCTGGACAGACGTAGGTAGGGGTACTCATGTACGGCCACCCCTTCCCCTGCTACTTTCGCCGCTGCAAGGCGTTGCCGACGCGTACTGGCCAAACGGGGGTTCGGTGTGACGTTCGATGCGGAGTGGGCCGCGATCAAGCAGGACGCCGCGGTCAGCATGCAACTGGCCAGTTCCCGCGAGCCGGGCATGGACGGCAGGGGCGCGAACGGCAGGGTGACCTGGTCCAAGGAGGCGTGGACCGGCGCGGCCACCGGGATCGGCTCGGTGGCGACCCAGATGAAGACCGCCGAGGGCCAGTTCGACACCAAGCAGGAGGGCGCCGGCAAGGGCGAGGCGGGCGGCGAGGGGCTGGCCAGCGCCGTGGCCCTGGCCTCGGTCACCGGCTCGTGGAAGCGCAAGCTCAACCTCGTCGCCCGCGAGTGCGCCGAGCTCCAGGACAAGTGCCGAAAGACGTCCGACGCCTTCTACCAGACCGAGCAGGGCATCAAGGCCGCGTTCAAGGAGCAGAAGACCCAGCCCGTCCAGGGCCCTCACGCGGGTGAGAGGGGCCACGGCTGATGAACTTCTCCCAGCTCCGCAAGCTGAAGGTCTCCGAGTTCGAGGACGCCGCCGACGGCTGGCACAAGATCAGCACCGCGGCCGGCTCGGCCAAGGACAAGGTCGAGAACGAGATCATCGCCAAGCTCCAGGAGAAGCTGGAGGGCGAGGGCAGCAGCGCCGCCGTGGAGCGGCTGCGGCGCCTGGCCCGCAACTACCACTACATCCAGGTGGAGACCGGCCTGCTGCGCACCGCGCTCAACGGCCTGGCGTCGGAGCTGGCGGCCGCGCAGAAGAAGCTCAACGACGCGGTGGCGGACGCCGAGGCGGAGAAGATGACCGTCAAGGACGACGGCTCGGTGCACTACGTGTCCAAGAGCCCGCAGACGCCGCTGCTGCCCAACCAGAGCGTCCAGCCCGGCGGCCCGCCGTCGATCCTCGCCCCCCAGGACAGCGACCCCACGCGCGCCAAGGCCGAGGACATCGCCTCCCGCATCGGCATCGCGCTGGACGAGGCCACCGACGCCGACACCCGGTACTCGCGCACCATCAGCCGCCTGGTCGCCGACAACGACCTGGAGGTCAGCAACTCCGACTGGGTGGACGTCAAGAACGACATGGGCTCCCTGGTGCAGAACGCCGGGGACTACATGAAGGCGAGCGACATCCCCAAGGGCAAGGACCCCATGGACAACTATCTGTGGTGGACCCGCCTGTCGGAGGAGGAGCGCGCCGACTACGCCACGCTGTTCCCGGCCACCATCGGCGCCATGGACGGCCTCCCCGCGGCCGTCCGCGACGAGGCGAACCGCACCGTGCTCGCCGAGACGCGCGCCGACTACGCCAACCAACTGGCCGGCATCCCGCCCGAGCCGGCCAAGTACAAGATGGGTTCCGGCGGCTACCCGTACGCCACCAAGAGCGCCGAGTGGATCGCCTGGAACGAGAAGTACGGCGACCGCAAGGCGCACCTGGAGGCGTCCGTGAAGGGCATGGACGCCATCCAGAAGCGCATCGACGCCACCGGCAGGGACGGGCTGCCCGAGGCGTACGTGCTGGGCTTCGACGCGAACAAGGACGGCCGCGCGATCATCGCGAACGGCAACCCGGACACGGCCGACCACACCGCGGTCTACGTGCCCGGCACCACCTCCGAGCTCGGCAAGATCGGCGGCGACATCAACCGCATGACCGACCTGTGGCGGACCAGCAACGCGCTGGCGGAGGACGGCAAGAGCGTCTCCACCATCACCTGGCTCGGCTACGACGCGCCGGACGACATCGTCAAGGACGCCCCGTTCAAGCACTACGCGTACGACGGCGCCCCCGCGCTGAACACCTTCGTCGACGGCCTGAACGCCTCCAACAACCAGGGGGCGGGCGGCCAGACCACCGTGATCGGCCACTCCTACGGCACGACGGTGGTCGGCGCCGCCGCCAAGGAGGGCGACCTGAACGCCGACGACGTGGTGTTCGCGGGCAGCCCCGGCGTGCTGGTCGGCCGGGCCTCGGACATGGACGTCCCCGCGGGGCACGTGTTCAACCAGGAGGCGTGGAAGGACCCGGTGACCACCATCGGCCAGGCGGGCATGGGCCACCGGGAGTGGAGCTGGTCGTCCGGCATGGACTTCGTCACGCCGGACGACGACAAGTTCGGCGCCCGGCAGATGGAGACCGACACCATCGGGCACAGCGACTACTGGAACTACGGGTCGGAGAGCCTCCAGAACCAGGCGCACGTGGTCGTCGGCCAGTACGACAGGATCACCGAACCGGCCTACAACGACGAGGGTGAGCCGCAGCTCGATCCCAAATGAACGACACCGACATCAGCGGCCTGCTCGGCTACACCCCCCGGGTGCGGGAGATCTCCGAGGCCCGCGAGGAGGCCCAGACGCTCTCCAGCGGGCTGTACGACCTCATCGCGCTCCGGGGCCGGGTCACCGAACCCGGCCCCGGCGTCGCCGTGCTGGACGGGCTCGACCCGGAGACGTACTACCACATCCACCACCCGTGGGCCCTGTCGGGCGCGCCGGTGGAGCGGATGCGCGAGGCCATGGTGCGGCTGCTGCGGGTCCTGCCGGACCACGGCTGGAAGATCGTCGCCTACGGCAGGGAACGGAGCGCCGCCCAGCCCATGGGCGTGATCGCCGACTGCACCACGGCGCCCTTCTCGGTCAAGATCCGCCTCCTCGACGGGACCCCCCACCCCGAACCGGACGCCCCCCGCTCGAAGATCTTCGTGGACCTCCTCTCGGCGTGCTTCCGGATCCCGGACGGCAGGATCGTGGACGAGTACTGACCCCGCCCCCCTGCCCCCTCGGCCGCGGGGGTGGGGCTCGGGGGCGATTCGCCGCTCCCGGGCCGCTCCCGGGGATATCGGGACGGTGTGCGCGGCCTTCGCGGCCCTGGTGGCCGCCCTCCGGCTGTCGCTCCGGCCCTCGGCCGCCCCGTCGTCGGCGATCTCGCGGTTCCGGTGGGTCTCCGCAGGCGCCGCGCCGGGGTGGCTTCCGTTCCGGCCCGGTCGGGTCCGGCCGTCCGGTCGTTGATCCAATCCCGGCCGCTCAGGCCGAACCCGGTCCCCTCCCCCGGCCCGACCGCGGCCCCGGCCCCGTCCTCCCCCGCCCCGCGGAACAGCCCCGCCACCCCCGCCAGGCCCACCCCGCCAAGCGCGTCCCGCCCGGTGCGGCCCGTGCCGTGCCCCTTCCGCTTCAAGAGGTCGTGCGGTGGACCTTGACGCTCCGGTTCGGCGTTGCCACACTCGTGCAGCGGAAGTAAGCGCTTACTGCGCAACGTCTGTCCCCACGCCACAACTCCTCGCGCCACCGCCCGGGCCGAGGACGCGGCACGCCCGTCGATGAATCGATTCAAAAGGATCGGTCCGCCGACCGGCGCGCGACGGCCCCAGGCGGTGCGCGGTGGGCCCACCCCCCACACAGGAGCGAAGATGGGAAGCAGAGCCGCAACACCCATCAGGTCCCGGGCCACCCTGGCCGTCGCCGGTCTCGCCGCGCTGGTCACCTCCGCCGCCATGCTCACCGCGCCCGCCCAGGCCACCGGTGCCGAGCGCGCCCCGGCCGCGGCGCAGGCCCCGGCCGCGCCCGAGGCCCCGGTGCGCGCGCTGGCCTGCGGCGACGGGTCGTACCAGGCCGAGGCCGTGCAGAGCGGAAGCAACTGGACCGCCCGCCGCGGCGGCAGCACCGTCTACACCGGCACCGACATGCGCGCCGCGATCCAGGCCGCCGTCAACAGCCTCACCTCGGGCCGCACATACAAGGAGCGCGTGGTCGTCCGCGGCTCCGGCACCATGAGCGCGGGCTCGCGCATCTCGCTGCCGAGCTACACCGTCCTCGACGTCTGCGGCACCATCAACGTCACCGGCTCGGGCACCGGCGACCAGGCGCCGGTGTACTCCCGGGGCACCCGCGACATCGAGGTGCAGAACCTCAGGCTCACCGGCGCCCCGCTGTACGGGATCTTCATGCGCAACGTGCAGAACGTGGTGCTCGGGCAGATCGACATGCGCCTGTCCGGCGGCCTCGGCGTGCGCATCGACAACCGCGGCGACACCTCGGTGCGCTCGCGCAACATCCGCATCGACAACGTGTACGTCTCCGGCTCCCGCAGCCACGCGGTGGAGACCTACGGCGTGGACGGCATCACCATCGGCACCGTCACCGCCCGCAACGTCGGCGAGTCCGGTCTGCTGTTCAACGACACCATCAACGCCACCGTGACCAAGGTGGACGCCGAGAACGCGGGCACCGGCACCGGCTACGCGGCGTTCCGCATGGCCAACCGCAACGGCCGGATCAACAACTCCTACCCCGTCAACATCCGCGTCGGCGAGGTGATCGCGCGCGGCGGCGGGCGCGGGGTGTTCTGCGTGTCGGAGAGCGGCGGCGCGGTCATCGACCGGGTGAACATCGCCAACACCGGCAACAACGCGATCCTGATCGAGAACTGCTACAACGTCACGATCGCCGGCCAGAGCGGCAGCGTCTCGGGCCCCGGTGACATCCGGATCGCCGCCCGCTCGGAGTTCGCCAACACCTCCGACATCGTCCTCCAGAACCTCACCCTGACCAACACGGCGATCAACGAGAGCCCCTGCGGCGTCCGCATCACCATTCGCAACATCACCTACAACAACAGCCGCGACAACAGTTGCTGATCGGCCTTCGGGCCGCACCGAGCAGCCACCCCGTCCGCCGCGGGTGACGGGCGGGGTGGCCGTGACGCGGGTCACCGGCGGTGGGAGCGCCACCCCGCCGGTGGCCCGCCATCAGGTACGGACCGCCCCTGACGATCAGCGGAACGCTCGGTGAACAGACGCCCCCCGCACGGGTTTCGCACCTATGTTCGCGCCATGATTCCGAGATCGTTCCGCCGGCCGGGCCGCCGGGGCGGCGGGCCCCCGGGGGCCCTCGCCGCGCCGGCCCTGCTGGCCACCCTGCTCGCGACCCTGGCCGCCTCGCTCGGCGCCGCCCCGCCCGCGGGCGCGAGCGGCGTCCCGCCGTCCGCCACCGACTCCGCCGTCGGGCACCAGCAGGCCCTGTTCACCGCGGGCACCGGCGGCTACGGCTGCTTCCGCATCCCCGCCCTGGTCCGCACCCGCGCCGGCTCCCTGCTGGCGTTCGCCGAGGGCCGCAAGGCGCCGTCCTGCGGCGACCGCGGGGACATCGACATCGTGGTGCGCCGCTCCACCAACGACGGCCGCACCTGGAGCCCGATCGAGGTGATCCCCGCCGGGGCCACCGCCCCGGGCACCAGCCGGCCCGCCGCCGCGGGCGCGCCGGTCACCCGCAGCAACCCGGCCCCGGTCGTGGACCTGGACAGCGGGCGCGTCCACCTGCTGACGACGTCCAACCCGGCCACCGCGTCCTACCCCCGTGTCCCCTGGGTGCAGCACAGCACCGACGACGGCCTGACCTGGAGCGACCCGGTGCGGCTCGAGGTGAGCCCGGCGCCGGGCGGGATCGGCGACAACTGGTTCGCCACGGGCCCGGGGCACGGCGTGCAGCTCACCGAGGGCCCGCACGCGGGGCGGCTCGTCGTCGGCGCCCACCAGGTGCAGCGGGCGGGCGGCACCTATGCGGGCTACCTCTACCTGGACCCGGCGCCCGACGGCTCGGGCACCTGGCGGGCCGCCACGGCGGTGGACTCCGACTCGGGTTCCGCCCCGGCCGAGCCGAGCGAGGTCGCCGTCGCCGAGTCCGACGGCGGCAACGTGCACCTGGTGGCCCGCAATGACGCGGGCACCCGCCGGGTGTCGGCCACGTCCGTCACCCCGTCCGGTGACGCGGTGCCGTCCGTTCCCGCCTTCCGGGACGCCGCCATCCCGTCGGCGGCCACCGTGCAGGGCTCGCTGCTGCGGCTGCGCTCGCGCGCCGCGGACGGCAAGGAGCACCTGCTGCTCGCCGCCCCCGCCCAGACCAGCCGCAGCGACCTCACCCTGTACTCCAAGTGCGGCACGGGCGCGTGGCAGAGCGGCGGGAAGCTGGTCAGCGCGGGCCGCGGCAGCTACTCCGACCTCGCGCTGCTCCAGAGCAACGAGATCGGCCTGCTGTACGAGGGCGGGCCGCCCGGCGGCTACTCCGCCGACGAGATCCGCTTCACCCGCTTCGCCGAGTCCGAGCTCGGCAACCCCTGCGGCATCGCTCCGCGCCCCGCGGGCAGCGTCCAGCCGTCCCCCGCGCCGGGCCCGACCACCCCGGACGCCACCCGCGAGGCCAACGACGCCTATCTGGCGGGCGGCGCCGCGCTCGGCACCGGCCGGCTCTCCGGCGCGACGGACTCCTCCCTCGCCCTGACCGGCACCGCGTACGCCGACCTGCCCTACAGCCGCTCGCTGCGCCCGGGCGCCGGCGACGTCACCTACAGCCTGTGGTTCCGCCACACCGCCACCTCGGCCACCGCGGACCGGGTGCTGCTGTGGGCGTACGGGTACGGCGCGGACAAGCCGCAGGTGTGGCTGCGCGCCCGGCCCGGCAGCGACGACGTGTACGCGGGCGTCGCCGGCACCGACGGCGCGGCCTACGTCTCCGTGCCCGACCCGTCCGCCTCCGCGGCGTTCGGCGACGGCGCCTGGCACCACGTCGCGCTGACCCGCTCCGGCGCGAGGGTGACGGTGACCGTGGACGGGACGCGCACCGCGACCGGCACCGGCGTCGCGGGACCCGTCACCGACCACCCGGCGCTCGGCGCCTCCGGGATCCGCCTGGGCGCCAAGCCCGCGTCCTCGGGCACCGAGCCGTTCACCGGCGACCTGGACGAGTTCCGGGTGTACCGCGCCGCCCTGACGGCCGCCCAGGTCACCGCCCTGGCCGACCCGGCGTCCTCCGGCGCCCCGCTCGGCGGCGCGGCCGGCCCGGCGCCGGTGGCCCGGCTGCCGTTCCAGGTGGTGGACGGCGCCGTGGCGCCCGCCCGCACCACCCTCGCGGGCGTGGACGACGAGTCCGGCCACTGCACCGACGCCCGTCTGCTCGGCCCGCGCCGCGACGCGGTGGCCTCGCCGCGCGGCGGCGCGTTCCAGGTGGACTCCGCCCACCCGGGCCTGGAGGCGCCGCTCACCGAGGCCCTGGACCTGGGCGCGGGCGACTTCACCGCCTCGCTGTGGTTCTCCTACCGGGGCGGCGCCACCACCGATGCGCAGGCCCTGCTGTGGGCGTTCGGCATGAACAGCGCGCCGCAGCTCTGGGTGCAGGTCCAGCCCGCCGAGGACCGTCTGGCCGCGTGGGTGCAGACGGACACGGGGTCGGCGTACCTGGAGGTGCCCGACCCGACCTCGGCCGCGGGCTTCGGCGACGGCGACTGGCACCAGCTCGTCCTGCGCCGCCAGGGCGGCCAGGTGAAGCTGGTGGTGGACAACTCCGCGGGCCTGACCGACACCGCCGCGGGCCTGACCGGCTCGCTGACCGCGGCCCGCGCCGACGGCATCCGGGGGCTGCGCGTCGGCTCCCGGATCGACGGCGCCCGGGTGCTGACCGGCGCGGTGGACGAGTTCCGGCTGTACCGGCGGGCGCTGGACCAGGCCGCGCTGGACACCGTCCACGCGGGCGGGGGCCTCGGCTCGGGCCAGAGCATCGACGTCCGCTACAGCCTGGACGGCAAGTACACCTACGCGCTGCCCGCCACCCGCCTCCAGCCGGAGACCACGCCCGCCACCCCGGACCGCTCGGCGCGCTGCAACCACGCGTATGTGCTGGGCGGCGCCGAGGTGGTGCCCGGCGCCGGGCCCGCGGGCGGCGCGCTGACGCTGGACGGCGGCTCGGGCGGCGGCGTCCTGGTGCCGCGCAACGCCTCGCTGGCGCCGGAGTCGTCCGACTTCACCCTCACCACCTGGTTCCGCCACCAGGCCACCGCGTCCTCCCCCGACCGGGTGCTGGTGTGGGGGTACGGCCAGGGCGGCGGCGCCCGCGAGCTGTGGCTGCGCGCCCAGCCCGGCGGCGACCGCCTGTACGGGTCGGTCCGGACGGCGACCGCCGAGGTGCGGATCACCGGCCGGGACACCGGCGCCTCGACGGCGTTCGGCGACGGCGCCTGGCACGAGCTGGCGCTGGTGCGCAGCGGCGGCACCCTGCTGCTGTACGTGGACGCCGTGGAGGTGGGCCGCGCCGCCCTGCCGCCCGGGGCGCTCACGGCCGCCGACACCTTCGCCGCGCAGGGCCTGCGGCTCGGCTCGCGGCCGGACGGCGGCGAGCCGCTGACCGGCGCGCTGGACGAGGTCCGCCTGTTCCGCGAGGCGCTCACCCCGGCGGAGCTCGGCACCCTGCACGGCGGCACCGTGCCCGCGGGCCGCAGCCCCGTGCTGTGGCTGCCGTTCGACATCCGCACCGACCGCAGCCACCCGCGGATGTAGCCGCGCCCGGCGACCGGGAGGGGGCGGCCCGTCTCCCACCGGGGGATCCCGCCCCCTCCCGGCACATCCGTACACCCGTACGACAGGATGCCCGTATGACCCGCACCCGGCGGCCGGCGCCGCCACCGCCTGCGGCACCGGCTCCGACCGGGCCGAGCCGGAGGCCGGGGCGAGCTGCGCCGAGGGCGCCTTCGGCGACGCCGCCGGGGGACAGGTCCGCTGCGAGCGGGACGGCGGGATGTGGTACCGCAGCGGGGGGACGTCCCGGCAGTACGCCCGGCAGGTGGAGGGGGCCGTGCTGCGGCTGACCGCGGACGGGGACTCGGTGGACCGCGCCACCCTGCGCCGGGCCGCGCGGCAGGCCCACCGCGCGGACGGGCGCGAGCCGGACGAGCTGCTGCCCGAGGACGGCGGGGGCGGCGCGGGCGGGCGGCCCGTGGAGCGCGGCGACCTGCCGCCCGTCGGCGACGGCGCCCCGCGGGACCCGGAAGGCGCCTCCGGCTGACCCGGGCGGGTGTCACGGCGGCGCCGCCCGGTAGCGCTCGGCCAGCACGCCCACCTCGTCGGCCACCGCCTCCCGCAGCCCGGGCGGGCCGAGCACCTCCGCCTCGGCGCCGAGCCGCAGCAGGTCCCCGACGGCCACGGCCGTGGTCTCCACCGGCAGCTCCACCCGCACCCACCCCGCGGCGTCCGGCGGCCCTGCGGCCTGCGCCGCCCGGGTCCCGGCCGCGCCGAACATCATGGGCAGCAGCCGCAGCCCGCGCGGGGAGAGCCGCAGCTCCGCCACCTCCTGGTAGCGGGCCTCCTCCAGCCGCCGCGACGACCGCTCCCAGTGGGCGGCCAGGTCGAACCCGTCCGGCCGGGCGAAGCCCTCCCCGGTCTCCTCCACCGCGACGAACCGCGAGATGCGGTACGTGCGCACGCTGTCGTCCACCGCCGCCACCAGGTACCAGATGCCGCCCTTGAGGACGACGCCGAGCGGCCGCAGCCGCCGCCGCACCTCGCCGCGCCACCGCCGGTAGTGCACCCGCAGCTCCCGCTGCTCCCACACGGCCGAGGCCACGGCCGCCAGGTGCGGCACCGGGTCGGCGTCCCGGAACCACGCCGGGGCGTCCAGGTGGAACCGCTCCCGGATCCGCCCGGCCCGCTCCGCCAGCTCCCCCGGCAGCGCGGCCTGGAGCTTGAGCTGCGCGGTGGCCAGCACCGCGCCGAGCCCCAGCTCCCGCGCGGGCCCCGGCGCGCCGGCGAGGAACAGCGACGCCGCCTCGGCGCCGGTGAGCCCCGTCAACCTGGTCCGGTACCCCTCCATCAGCCGGAACCCCCCGGCGGGGCCCCGCTCGGCGAGGACCGGAACCCCGGCGGCGCCGAGGGCCTCCACGTCCCGGTAGACGGTGCGCACGGAGACCTCCAGCTCGGCGGCGAGCTCCGGTGCGGTCATCCGCCCCCGGTTCTGGAGCAGCAGCAGGAGGGCGAGGAGCCGGTCGGCGCGCATGGCGGCCATTGTGCGGCCCGCGCCGCGCCCACCGGAGGGGGGTACCTGACAGAAGGTGTCAGGTACGGGCGGCAGGCTGGCGGCACACCGCACACCGCGGGGTGTGCGCACCGACGGAAGGACAGCGCCATGGCGGAAGCCCGCACCACCACCGGTCACTTCACCTTCGCCGACTGGGAGGAGGACACGATCGGCCCGGCCGAGGCGGCCCCCAGGCTCGCGGGCGCCCGCGTCGTCAACAGCTTCTCCGGCGGCATCGAGGCCCCGGCCACCTCGTGCGCGTACACGATCGCCTATCTGACGGACAAGACCGGCACCTTCACCGGCATGGAGCTGCTCGCGGGCCGCCTCGACGGCCGGGAGGGCACGTTCGTGCTGGAGGAGCGCGGCAGGTTCGAGGCCGACGGCACCGTGCACTGCGCCTTCGAGGTCGTGCCCGGCTCCGCCACCGGCGCCCTGACCGGCCTGCGCGGCACCGGCGGCTTCACCTACCGGCACGGCGAGACCGCCGTCCCCTACACCTTCACCTACGAGGCGGGCTGACGGCCGCGGACACCGCACCGCCCCCGGCCGGGACGGGGCCGGCCGGGGGCGGTGCGGGAGGGGACGCCCGCGGTGGCGCAGCGGCCGGCCCCGCCCGGGCGCGGCCGGCCCGCCGTCACACGCCGGCCCGGGCGGGCTCCGGCTCGGGGCCCCAGCTCGCCAGCAGCCGCAGCGACTCCGCCGACGCCGAACCGGGCTCGGCGTGGTACGTCACCAGCATCTGCTCCGGGTCGTCGGGCAGCCTGAACATCTCGAAACTGAGCGTGAGCTCGCCCACCACCGGGTGCCGCAGCCGCTTGACCCCGTGGCCCCTCTCCTTCACGTCGTGGACGGCCCACAGCCGCCGGAACTCCTCGCTCTTCACCGACAGCTCCCCCACCAGCGCCGACAGCTCCGGGTCGTCGGGGTGGCAGCCCGCGTCCATGCGCAGCACGCTGACCACGTCGGCGGCCTTGGACTCCCACTCGGCGTACCGGTCGCGGAAGGCCGGGCGCAGGAACAGCAGCCGCGCCCAGTTGCGCTCCCTGGCCGGCAGGGCGGACCAGTCGCCGAACAGGGCGAGCGCCGTCCGGTTCCAGGCGAGGATGTCGGTGCGCCGCCCGCCGATGTACGCGGGCACGCCGTCCAGCACCTCGAGCAACTGCCGCAGGGCGGGGCGGACCTGCTGGGTGCGGCACGAGGACCGCTTCTTGTGGGACCTGCCTCCGGCGAGGTGGCCCAGGTGCTGCCGCTCGGCGTCCGTCAGCCGCAGCGCCCGCGCGATCGCGTCCAGCACCTCCACCGACACGTTCCGCCCGTTGCCCTGCTCCAGACGCGTGTAGTACGCCACCGACACCCCGGCGAGCTGGGCCAGCTCCTCGCGGCGCAGCCCCGGCACCCGCCGGTGCCGCCCGTAGTACGGCAGCCCGACGTCCTCCGGCTTCAGCCGGGCCCGCCTGCTGCGCAGGAACTCGCTCAGCTCGGCCCGCCGGTCGAGCGTGCGCTCCGGCGCGGGCTGGGCGGCGGCGGGATCCGCGGGGGCCTCGTCCATGCGTTCCAGTATCTCCGGTCGTACGCGGGGGAGCCTGACCCCGCCAGTGGTAGGAACACCGGTCGTACGCGAAGCGGTGGTCTGGGTGGCTCCCCGCCGCCGCGGCAGGGTGGTGAGCGTGCCCGGTGGCGGCGGTCCGCCGCCGGGTGAGCGGAACTTCCCCCGAGGACTCCCAGGAGACTGCCCGGATGAGCACCGTTGCCGCCTACGCGGCTCCCGCCCCCAAGGCCCCGCTCGAGCGCACCACCATCGAGCGCCGCCCGGTCGGCGAGTTCGACGTCCTGATCGACATCCACTACGCCGGGATCTGCCACTCCGACATCCACCAGGCCCGCGACGGCTGGGGCGCGGGCATCTTCCCGATGGTGCCCGGCCACGAGATCGCCGGCGTCGTCGCCGAGGTCGGCCCCGGCGTCACCCGGCATGCCGTCGGCGACCGGGTCGGCGTGGGCTGTCTCGTGGACTCGTGCCGGGAGTGCGAGTACTGCCGGCAGGGCCTGGAGCAGTACTGCGCCCAGGGCACGACCGCCACCTACAACGGCCTGGACAGGAACGGCGACCCCACCTACGGCGGCTACTCCCGCCGCATCGTCGTGGACGAGAACTACGTCGTCCGCATACCCGACGCCCTGCCGCTGGACGCCGCGGCGCCGCTGCTGTGCGCGGGCATCACCCTGTACTCGCCGCTGCGGCACTGGAAGGCGGGCCCCGGCAGCAAGGTCGCCGTCGTCGGCCTGGGCGGGCTCGGCCACATGGGCGTCAAGCTCGCGCACGCGATGGGCGCCGAGGTGACCGTGCTGTCGCAGTCGCTGCGCAAGAAGGACGACGGGCTGCGGCTCGGCGCCGACCACTACCACGCCACCGGCGACCCGAAGACCTTCGAGGAGCTGGCGGGGACGTTCGACCTGATCATCTCCACGGTGTCCGCGTCCCTGGACTTCACCGCGTACGTCGGCCTGCTGAGGACGGGCGGGACACTGGTGAACGTCGGCGCCCCGGAGGAGCCGGTCAGCCTCAACGTGTTCCCGCTGATGCTGGGCCGCAAGAGCCTCGCCGGCTCGGCGATCGGCGGCATCGCGGAGACCCAGGAGATGCTGGACTTCTGCGCCGAGCACGGCATCACCGCGGACATCGAGCTGATCCGCGCCGAGGAGATCAACGACGCGTACGAGCGCGTCCTGTCCAGCGACGTCCGCTACCGCTTCGTGATCGACGCCGCGACGATCGCATGACCCCGCCGGACCCCCGCCGCGCCCCGCGAGGGCGGGCGGGGGCGGGCGGGGCGCGGTCCCGCGGTCAGGGCGCGGCGGAGCGGTACATGGCGTCGTAGACGGGTGACTCGGGGGCGTGCCTGATCCGCCCCATGACCGTATAGCCCCATCGCAGATAGGCGCCATGGGCGGGCTGGTTGCCGACGACGCAGGTCAGGACCGTGGCGCTCTCCGCCCGCCCGGCGACGGCCAGGTCGTGGAGCCGGCGGCCGAGCCCCTCACCGGTGTGCGCGGGCAGCACCATCAGCTCGCGGAGCCAGAAGACGTCACCCGCCTCGGCCCTCCGCCGCAGCGGCGCCGGCCGCCGCTCCCCGAGGGACACCCACCACTGCCGGTCCTCCGGAAGGGTGGCCCCGTGGACGTACCCGACGATTCGCCCGCGGCGTGACGCGGTCACCACCTCGAACCCCGCCGTGCCGAACGCGGCGCACAGCCGGTCGCCGAACGCCCGGACCGAGAAGAACGGATCACCGAGGTACGGGGGCACCCCGTACACCTCGGCGTACACCGCGATCAGCTCATCCGCGACACCCTTGGCCGACACGCCGTCATGGCGCCGGTACTCCACGTCCACCGTGTGCTTCTCCCCTCCGGGGGCGGGGGTCATGCGACGGCAGCGGATCGGTCGGTGGGGAGCCGGCGCCGGACGGCCCGGCGGAGCCCCGGCCCGGGCCGGGGCTCCGCCG
>NZ_BAAGTD010000039.1:0-82210 GCF_054782095.1 Streptomyces capparidis
CAACCACCACCGACCCCACACCGGCCTCGGCGGCCATCCACCAGCGAGCCGCGTCACCAACCTGTCCGAACAACACATCTAGGGCCGGTGCTCGTCCAGGAAGCCGAGGATCAGGCCGAGCCACTCCTCGGGGGCCTCCGCCCACGGCAGGTGGCCGGCGCGCAGCTCGGCGAACCGCGCGCCGGGGATGCCGTCGGCGAGCTCGCGGTGCAGATGGGGCGTGACCAGGTTGTCCAGCGTCGTGGACACCACCAGCGTCGGCACGGCCACCCGGGCCAGGTCGCCGCTGACGTCGGCCCGCGACGCCAGGTCCAGGTGCTCGGGGGTGCCCGGGGGCAGGGTCGCCGCGCCCGTCTTCACCGCGAGGTCGAGCTCGTCCTGACCCAGCCGGTCCACGGCGGGCACGGCGGCGGCGGACAGCGTCAGGACCGCCGCGGTGCGCTCCGCGTCCCCGGCCTCGTACAGCTCGCGCCACACCCGCAGCGCGAGCAGCAGCCGCGGGTTCGGCCGGGCGAAGCCCGCGGTGAGCACCAGCGCCGTGACCCGCTCCGGGTGGCGGACGGCGGCGCGTACCGCCACGGGCGCGCCGAGGGAGTACCCCGCGACGGCGAACGTCTCGAGCCCCTCCTCGACGGCGGCCCCGACCAGCGCGTCGGCGAGCCCGTCGAGGGTCAGCGGGGCGGTGGCGCGCGGGGTGCGGCCGGTGCCGGGGTAGTCGGGGGCGACCACGGTGCGGTGCTCCGCCAGGCCGTCCGTGATCGGCCCGTAGTTGCCCTCCGCGCTGCCGCCCGCGCCGTGCGCGAGCAGCAGTCCCGGGCCGGAGCCGCGGACGGTGCGGGCGAGGGGGGAGGAGGACATCGCGATCTCCTTGCGTCGCTTGCCGTTTTCCTGCGATGCGGCGACGCTAAGGCCCGACATCGGTGTGAGAGTCAACTCGATGCGGCCCGGATCACACCGGCCGCCCGAGGCTCCCTCACCCCCCTGCTCCGCGAGCCTCCGCCGAGCCCGCCAGCCGCCCGCTGTGGTACCGCAGGTCGCAGCCGTCCCCGAACAGGGCCGCCCACCGCGCCAGCTCCCCGGGCGACGGCTCGCCCGCCAGCACGGCCGCGGCCAGGCCGGGCGGGGGGCCGGTGCGCTCCCACAGCTCCACCCACTGCTCGTGGCGCAGCGCCAGGTACAGCAGGCCCGCCATCCCGGCGACCGCCGCCAGGTCGGGCACCGCCGCCCGGGACAGGTCCAGGCCGTACAGCCGCGGGCAGTTGCGCAACGGGGCCACGGACACCGGCCGGGCCGACGCGACGGTGACCGCGCGCAGCGCCGGATGCCCGTCCAGGGGGCCCAGGTCCACCGTGTCGAGGTCGAGTTCGAGGCTCTCCACGGGGACGTCGCGCAGCGGGGCCAGGTCGGGCGGCGCGCCGCCGGCCAGGCGTATCCGCCGCAGCCGCCCCGCCCCGCGCAGCGGCTCCAGGTCCGCCTCCCCGGCCGCGTCCAGCACCTGGACCTCGCCGAGCCGCGCCGCGGCCGCCCGCACGGCGGACGCGTGCACCGGGCCGGGGTTGTCCTCGGGCAGCCCCGCCTCGATCCACAGCTCCTCGCCGTCCGCGTCGCACTCGTGGTCGCCGCGCTCCAGCGCCTGGAGGTGGCGGCGCAGCAGCGAGGTCACGGAGTCGGCCACCAGGACGGGTCCCCCGTTGTGGTTGCGGCCGATCCGGATGACCTGCCCCGGGCGCCCGCCCCGTGCCGGGTCCATGTCCACGGCGAGGAAGTCGCCGCCGGTGCTGTCGGCGAACGGGATCCAGCGCGGGCGGTCCGCCGAGCGCCGCACCGCCGCCGGCGGGGGCGGGTCGTGGCGCACGGCGTCCAGGCCGTGGTACCGCCAGGTGTCGCCGAGGGCCCACCAGTGCTCGCCCCGGTGCAGGTCCGCCACCTCCGACAGGCTCAGCCACACATGGCGGTCCAGCAGCCGGGCCCCGGCGTCCCCGCCGTCGCCGTCGGCCACCGCGTAGAGCACGCGCAGGTCGTCGGGGAGGGGCACCCCCAGAGAGCGCTCCAGCTCCTGCCGCCGCGCCGGTTCCGGTGGCGCGGGCAGCCGCTCCAGGTCCCCGGCGGCCCTTCCGAGCAGCCGCGCCCGCTCCTCCAGGTACCGCCGCAGCAGCCGCACCGCCTCCCGCGGGTCCCCGGCCTGCGCGGCGTTCGCGGGGCCCGGTTGGTCGTCCCCGGCGTCGGGCGCGCGGACGCCGGGCCGCAGGACGAGGACCCGGCCGGGGCCGCCGCCCACCTGTGCGCCGATCGACCCGCTGGTGACCGCCTCGAAGCGGCCGGCGCGGTCCACGGCCACCTCCACGGCCAGCTCGTCCGCGCCGTGCCCGTCAGCGCCGTACCCGTCCGCGCCGTGGACACGGCCCACCAGCTCGGACAGCCGCCGGTCGCCGCGGTGGTGCGAGGAGCCGTCCGCGAGCGTGTACCGCAGGCGCGTGTGCGCGCCGCCGCCGCGGTGGGCGGTGGCGCTCAGGGACGCCGTGCGCCACTCCTTGGGCGCGCGCTCGGCCATGCCCCGCGCCATCTGTTCGAGCAGCGCCGCCGCCCCGCGCTTGTGCCTGTCCGCCACACCAGCCCCGTTTCCCCGCACCGATTCTCGTTCCGACGGGTCATGGTTATCAGGGCGGTGCGACAACGCCGCCGGGCGAGGGGCCCGCGGGCGGGGCGCCGTCTCACGGGCGGGGGACCGGCACCTCCCCCGAGCCCCGGACGATCAGCCGTCCCGCGAGCTCGATCGTCCGCGGCGGCCCCGACTCGCCCTCCAGCCGGCGGAAGAGCAGCTCGGCGGCCGTCCTGCCGAGCCGCCCGGGGTCCTGCGCCACCACGGTGACGGCGGGGGTGAGCAGGTCGGCGAGCTCGAAGTCGTCGAAGCCGACCAGCGCCACCGGCTCGGGCCTGGCCACCAGGACCCGCAGGGCCGTCACCGTCACCCGGTTGTTGCCGGAGAAGACCGCCGTGACCGGCTCCGGCAGGTCCAGCATCCGCCGCACCTCGGCCCGGACCCGGTCCGGCGCGGTGGGGCCCATCGACACCCACGCCTCGTCGACCGGCAGCCCGGCCGCCGCCATGGTCTCCCGGTAGCCGCGCAGCCGCTCGCCCGCGGTGTGGATGCCCCGCTGGTCGCCGATGAACGCGATCCTGCGGTGCCCCTGCCGGATGAGGTGGGTGACCCCGTCCCGCACCCCGCCCGCGTTGTCGGTGAGCACCGCGTCGGCGTCCAGTCGCTGCGCGGGCCGGTCGACGAACACCGCGGCTATTCCGGCGGCCATCTCCGGCTGGAGGTAGCGGTGGTCGCCGGACGCCGGGACGATGACCAGGCCGTCCACCCGCCGCGCGCAGAACGCCAGGGCGAGCTCCTGCTCCCGTTCGGGGTCCTCCGCGCTCGACCCGGTGAACAGCAGGGAGCCGTGCGCGCGCGCCACCTCCTCCACGGCCCGGCTGAGCGCGGAGTAGAAGGGGTCCCCGAGGTCCTCCAGGAGCAGGCCGATGCTGGAGGTCCTGCCCTTGCGCAGGATGCGGGCGCTGTCGTTGCGGCGGAAGCCGAGGGCCTCTATCGCGGCCTGCACGCGCTGCACGGTGTCGGGGGTGACGCCGGGCTCGCCGTTGACGACTCTGGAGACCGTCTTCAGGCCCACGCCCGCGCGGGCAGCCACGTCCTTCATGGTGGGGCGGGCGCCGTACCGCTGCGCGGCGGTGGCCCGGGAGTTGCGCGGCTGGTCCACGGTCTCCTCGTCCTCCTACAGGTGTGCGGGCTACAGGTGTGCGGGGCGTGCAGGGTACGGGCTGGACAACGTTGTCAGCAAAGGCGAGACTACCCCGCGGGCCCCCGGCCCGAGGACTTGCCGGAAAACCTGCCGACGACTCGCCCGCCCCGCGGGGCCGCCGGAGCGCGAGCGGCGCGGCAGCCGTGAGAAGGAGAACCACGCCGATGCACACCGACGGCCTCGCCGCCGTGCCCCCGGCCGCCGCCCGCGCCGGGGAGGCCGGCCTGATCGCCGCGCTGGACATCGGCGGCACCAAGATCGCGGGCGGACTGGTGGACGCGCGGGGCGCCCTGCTGGGGCGCACGCGGCGGCCGACCCCGGTGGACGGGGACGCGGGCGCGGTGATGGCCGCGGTGGAGGAGGTCCTCGCCGACCTGGCCGCGCGCCCGCAGTGGGCCGGGGTGCGGGCCGTCGGCGTCGGCAGCGCCGGGCCCGTGGACGCCTCCCGCGGCACGGTCAGCCCCGTCAACGTCCCCGGCTGGCGGGACTTCCCGCTGGTGGCCGGGGTGGCCGCGGCGAGCGGGGGGCTGCCGGTGGTGCTGACCGGGGACGGGGTGGCGATGACGGCCGCCGAGCACTGGCTGGGCGCGGCCCGCGGCTTCGACAACGCGCTGTGCATGGTGGTGTCCACCGGCGTCGGCGGCGGCCTGGTCCTCGGCGGCGCCCTGCGCCCGGGCCCGACCGGCAACGCCGGCCACATCGGGCACATCAGCGTGGACCTGGACGGCGAGCCGTGCCCGTGCGGGGGCCGCGGCTGCGTGGAGCGGATCGCCAGCGGGCCCAACATCGCCCGGCGGGCGCTCGCCCAGGGCTGGACCCCGCCCGGCGGCGACGCCTCGGCCGCGGCGGTGGCGCGCTCCGCGCGGGAGGGCGACCCGGTGGCCGCGGCCTCGTTCGACCGCGCCGCGCAGGCCGTGGCCGCCGCGATCGCCGCCGTCGCGGCCGTCAACGAGATCGAGGTCGCCGTGATCGGCGGCGGTGTGGCCGGCGCGGGCGAGCTGCTGTTCGCGCCGCTGCGCCGGTGGCTGGAGGAGTACGCCACGCTGTCCTTCACCCGCGGCGTCCGGGTGCGGCCCGCCCTGATGGGCACGGACGCGGGCCTGGTCGGCGCGGCGGCAGCGGCGGCGCAGGCGCTGGACCTGGCACCGGAGCGCTGGTAGCCGCTTCCCCGGCCCGCGGCAACGCAGGTGCGTACGCGCCCGTCGATGGGGCAGGATCGGCCCGTGCTGAGGATCGGGACAGTGGTGATGGGTGCGGAGGACGTCGGCCGGGCGTCCGCGTTCTGGTGCCGGGCGCTGGGCTACGAGCCCAGGGAGGAGCGGGAGGGCGACTGGGTGGTGCTCGTCCCCGCCGGCGGCGGCCCGGGCACGCACCTCGCGCTCGGCCGCAGCGAGACCCCCGTGCAGGAGCGGCCCCGCGTGCACCTCGACCTGTACGCGGCCGACGCCGCGGAGCAGGCCGCCGAGGTGGAGCGGCTCACCGGGCTCGGGGCGCGGCGGGTGGACTGGGACCTGTACCCGCCGGACCCGGACTTCGTGGTCCTCGCCGACACCGAGGGCAACCGCTTCTGCGTCATCGACGCCACCCACGGCTGACCCGCCGGGGGCCGCCCCGGGCCGGCCCCCGGCGGCACGGGGTGCCGCAGGAGGCGGTGGCCACGGTGGGGGGAGCTCACGGCGGAATGAGTGAATCTCGAAATATATGAGCCGAAACTATGTGCCTTCCGTCGCTGGTTATCATGACTGCCATGACCGGCCCCATCGACCCCGAGCGGCAGGCCGTCGCCGACAAGGAGCTGTGCGGGCTGGTGAACCGCCTGGCCCGGCGCATCGAGGCGCATGTCAGGGAGCGGGCCGCCACCCTGGAGCTGACCGCGTCGCAGGCGACGGCGCTGCGCGAGCTGACGGGCCCCATGACGCTCAGCGAACTCGCCGAGAGGATGAGCTGCGAGCCGTCCAACGCCACGTTCGTCGTGGACCGCCTCGGCAAGCTGGGCCTGGTGGAGCGCCGCCCCCACCCCCGGGACCGCCGCGCCAAGCAGCTCGTCCTCACCCCGGCGGGCGCCGCGCTGCGCGAGAGGCTGGTCGAGCTGCTGTCCGCCGAGTCCCCGCTGGCCGCGCTCACCCGCGAGGAACAGCGGACCCTGCACGAACTGCTGCTCCGGGCCGCCGCCCGCTGACGATCCGGCAGGTCGGGGGCGCCGGGCCCGAAGCGGCGCCTCGCGGAGCAGGCTCCGCGCCCCCGCCCGCCGCCGTGCTCACCGGTCCACGGCGAGCCGTACACCGAGGCCGACGAAGATGCCGCCCGTCGCCACGTCGATCCTGCGGCGGGCGGCCTGCCTGCGGCGCAGCCAGCCGCCGATCCGTCCCGCCAGCACCCCGACGGTGCCGTCCACCAGGAACTCCAGCGCGATCAGGACCGTGCCCAGGATCACGAACTGCAACCACACCGAGCCCAGTTCCGGGTTGATGAACTGGGGGAGGAAGGCGATGGTGAACGTGACCATCTTCGGGTTCAGCAGATTGGTGAGCAGCCCGCTGGTGAACGCCCGGCGGCCGGAGACGCCCCCGCCCGAGGCCGCCACCTCGCCCTCGACGCCCTTGCGCCGGCGGATCATCTGCACGCCGAGGTGGATGAGGTAGGCGGCGCCGACGACGCGCACGACGGTGAAGGCCACCGGCACCGCGGCGAACAGCGCGGCCAGTCCGGCGGCGGCCACGGCGACGTGGATGGCCTCGCTCACCGCCACCCCGGTCGTGGCGAGCAGCCCGGCGCGCGGGCCGCCCCGCATGCCGCACCCCAGGACGAACAGCATGTCGGGCCCCGGGGTGATCATGGCGACGAGTGTGGTCAGGGCGAAGGCCGCCAGCAGGTGTTGGTCGACGGGCACCGCGTGAGGATGCCACGCCGCCGCGGCGGGGCCAACCGATTTCCGGCCCGGGTCAGGGCGCGCGGTCCGGCTCCCACGCGGCGACCAGGTCGAGCAGCCCGGGGAAGCGGGCCTCGAGGTCGGCCACCCGCACCTGGCTGCGGCGCTCCAGGCCGTACTGGCGCTGCCTGGTGACGCCCGCCTCGCGCAGCGCCTTGAAGTGGTGGGTGAGCGAGGACTTCGGGCGGTCGATGCCGAACCAGCCGCAGGAGTGGTCGAACTCCTCGGACTCCAGCAGCAGTTTGCGCACGATGAACAGCCGCAGGGGATCGCTCAGCGCCCCCAGCACCTTCTCCAGCCGCAGCTCGCCGACGGCCGGCTCGGGCAGCGGCTCGGGCGGCTCCGCGGGCACGTCGACGGCGGACCTGGCTCGGGCGGTGTGCGCCATGGGGCGGCTCCTCGTCACGTCGTCCCTTGTTCGACTCCAATCGTACTGGGTGCTAAGTTCGAAAAAACCCGTACAGGGTCGCCGCCGGTCGTGCGCCGGGCGCCCCCCGCGCGCCCCGCCCGCGGGCGCACCCGCCCGGGCCGACCCCCACCGAGGCCAGAAGGAGTCCCATGCCCCCCGCACGAACGGCACCCCGGTCCGCCGCGCCCCCCGCACGGCCGCCGCACCGCCCCCAAGTCCCCGCCCGCCTGCTCTGGCTCGCCGCGTGGCCCGTCACCGCCGTGTTCGTGCTGTCCAACGCGGCCACACCGCTGTACGTGCTGTGGCAGCGCGAGATCGGCTTCTCCGACGGCACCCTCACCGTGGTCTTCGCCTCCTACATCGCCGGGCTGCTCGGTTCCCTCCTCGTCTGCGGGGTCGTCTCCGACCGCGTCGGCCGCAAACCGGTGCTGCTGCCCGCGCTCGTCCTCGCCGCGGCGGCCTGCCTGGTGTTCGCGACCGCCGGTACGGTGGCGGCGCTGCTCGTCGCCCGGCTGCTCACCGGGATCGCCGTCGGCGCCGTGGTCTCGGCGGGCATGGCCGCGGTGACCGACGTGGCGGGACCGGACCGCAGGCCGCTCGCCGCCCTGCTGGCCTCCTCCGCGATGGTCCTCGGCGCCGGCCTCGGGCCGCTGCTCGCCGGGGTGCTCTCCGAGACGCTGCCCGGACCCACCGTCACCGTCTTCGCGGTGGAGGCGGCCCTGCTGGCCACGGCGTTCGCGGCGGTGCTGCGGCTGCCGCTGCCCCGCCCCGCGCCCGCGACCGCCGGCGGCCCGTGGATCCGGGTGCCCGGCGTCCCCCGGGGCGACGGAGCCCGGCTCGCCGCGGGCGTCGCCGTGTTCGCGCCCGGCCTGACCGCGACGTCGTTCGTGCTGTCGCTCGGCCCGTCCCTGCTGTCCGGCCTGCTGGGCAGCGGCAGCCGGGTGCTCGCCGGGGGCATCGCGTTCGTGATGTTCCTCGCCGCCGCGGCGGCGCAGTTCGCGGTGCGGCGCCTGCCCAGGCGGTCCGTCCTGGCCGCCGGGGCCGCGAGCACCGCCGCCGCCGTGGCGGCGCTGGTCGCCGCGGTCCACACCGCCTCGGTCCCGCTGCTCGCCGCCGCCGCGGTGCTGGCCGGCGCGGGCCAGGGCATGGGGCAGCTCGGCGGCCTGTCGCTGCTCAACTCCGCGGTCCCGCCGCACAAGCTGGCCGAGGCCAACGCGGCGCTGAACGTGGGCGGCTACCTCGCCGCCGGGACGCTGCCGGTCGCCGCGGGCCGGCTCAGCGACGCGGTGGGCCTGACCACGGGCACCACCGTCTTCGGCGCGGTGCTCGCGGGCCTTGCGGTGGCCGGAGGCGTGGTCGTCGCCGTCACCGGGCGGCGGACACCGGAGCGGGCCTGAGCTCAGCGGCGCTCCGGCGCGGCCGCCCGCGTCTCGCGGTCCGCGCCCAGGGCCGCGCCGACCCGCCGCATCCCGCGGCGCCTGCGCGCGCCGTACCAGGCGATCCAGGTGAGGAACACCGCAGAGAGCACCCCGAAGCCGATCCCCTCGCGCGGGCCGAACGCCGCGAACGACAGCGCCGTGACCCCGCCGAACAGCAGGAAGAGGAAGACCAGGGCCGCCCGGTGGTGCCGTGTCCGGTGCGTGCGGCGCGCCACGAGGGCGCGCATCGCCTCCCGCTCCCGCGGGTCCTCGGGCACCTCGCCGCGCCCCAGCCTCCGGTCGAGCGACACCAGGGTGTCCGTCGACCCGCCCACCGTCCGCCGGTCCCTGCGGCGCACGAGGAGCAGGACGGCGACCCCGCCGAGGGAGCAGACCGTGACGCTCCCCAGCACGTCCCCGACCGAGCGGCGCGGGCTGATCGCGACGACGATCGCCGTCGCGGCGAGCACCGACAGCACGACCTGGATCCACAGATGCCTGCCGAGCCACGTCCCGAGCCTGTCCATGCCGTCAACTCCCCTTCCGCACGCGAGTGGTGATGGTTCCTCTCCTGCCCGGCGGCCCCCGGCTCATGGGCGAGGGGCGTGGTACGCTCCACCGGCCCTGGCACCTTGATCATTCACGGGAGCCCGCGCACGACCGCGGCGTCGCCGACGCCGCCCCGTCCGACGAGGGAGGTTGATGAATATGGCCCGCCCCGCGCTTCCTCAGCATGCCCTTGTCCGGGCCGCGCGGGCTGAGCGGCGGCCCGGTCGACCGAGTCGACCAGGAGTGTTCGCATGTCATCTCCTTCCTCCCCTTCCCCCTTCGCCGCACCGGCGGAGACCGACCTGACCACCGACCGCCTCGTCCTGCGGCCCTGGACGGACGGCGAGATCGACGCCGTCCTCACCGGGCGGCGCCTGCCGCACTGGGCGGAGGACTTCCCCGCCGAGGGGGACCGCGTCATCGCGGGCTTCGTCGAGGGCAGGCCCGAGGCCCTCGGCGAGTGGGGCCAGCGCCAGATCGCCGAGCGGGCGACCGGCCTGGTGGTCGGCGCCATCGGGCTGTTCTGGCCGCCGTCCGACGGCGCCGTGGAGTTCGGCTACGGCATCGTGCCGTCCCGGCGCGGGCGCGGCTACGCCACCGAGGCCGCCCGCGCGCTGGTGCGCCTGGCGCTGACCGCGCCGGGCGTCCGCGAGGTCCGGGCGGCCGCGGAGACGGCCAACCCGGCGTCCGTCCGGGTGCTGGAGAAGGCCGGTCTGCGGCGGACCGGCGGCGACCGGGCCACGGTGCGGTTCGCGGCCGCCGCGGACGACCTGCCGCCGGGATCGGGGCCGGCGGAGCGCTGAACCGGCGGGCCGCCTCCCGCGCGGCGGCGCGCGAGGCGGCCCGGCCGCTGGTGCGGCGCCGGGGCCCGATCCGCTCCGGCCCCGGCGCGGCCGCCCAGGGCGAGTGCGGCGCGGGCGGCGGCACGCCGTTCTCGGCACCGCCGGCCGTACGGCCCGGCCGCGCCGCTCCTCCCGCCCCGGGGACGACCTCCCGCCGCCCGCGCACCTCCGCGCCGGACGCGATCCGCGACCGCGCCGCCGAGAGGGCGCGGCGCACCGGACCCCGGGCCACCACCGCCCGTCCGTGCCCCGCCCGTCCGTGCCGGCCTCCGCCACTGCCCCGCCGCCACTGCCCCGCCGCCACATCACCGGCCTCCCGCCACCGTCCCGCCGTCCCCGGCCCACCGCCCGCCGGGCGCCGGGCTGTTGAGCCCTCGGCTGCCCCGCTTACGTAAAGGGTTGGTGAAGGCAAGCGATTGCTACCTGCGCGAGGGAGTACGGCATGCCCGGAGAAGTCCCGCCCGTCCACGGCCGCCACGCCACGCCGCCCGGTGACCCGCCGCACGCCGGGCCGTTCCGCCGGGTCCACCGCGTCCGCGCCCCGCGGCGCGGCGGGCGGTGCCACGGCGCGCCGCCCGGCGCGTGGCGCGCCGCGTCCCGGCGGGCCGCCCCGCGCCCGCACGGGTCCCGGTGAGGTGCGGCCGTGGCAGTCACCGGCATGTCGATCGCCGTGTACAGCGTCAACCCGGTCACCGGGGAGCGCACCGTCATCAAGGAGCGGTCGTTCGTCGCCGCCGACCCGCGCAAGGGCGTCCCCGCCTACCAGCCCTACCGGCCCTGCGAATGCCCGCGGTGCCGGGACAAGCCGCCCGAGGAGCGGGCGCGGTGAGGCGGGCCCGGGGGCACGGCCGGGCCGCGGCCCGGCCGGCCTCAGCGGTCCAGCGCCCCCAGCGCCCGACGCGCCACCGCGTGCCGCTGGAGCAGCTCCCCGAAGGTGGTCCCGCCCCGGACGAACCGCGTGAACGCGTTCCACACCGGGGGGAAGGTGGTGATCGCGCCGTGGAAGACGCTCGGGCGCCGTTCGAAGGCGGCGAGGAGCTGCCGCCCCGCGCTCATCTCCACGCCGAGGCCCGCCTTGATCGCGAACGCGTAGTTCAGCGCCTGGTGCCGCGCGGCCACCGCGTCCGGGGCCTCGGCGACCTTCACCGCCCACTCGCCCGCCAGGCGCCCCGAGCGCAGCGCGTAGGAGATGCCCTCCCTGGTCCACGGCTCCAGCAGCCCCGCCGCGTCACCGGCCACCAGCACCCGGCCCCGGGACAGCGGGGAGCCCTCGGCGCGGCAGCGGGTGAGGTGGCCGGAGGACATGGCCGGCTCGAACCCGGAAAGGCCCAGGCGCGCGACGAAGGCGTCCAGGTAGTTCTTGGTCGCGCCGCCCTGGCCGCGGGCCGCGATGACGCCGACCGTCAGCACGTTGCCCTTGGGGAACACCCAGCCGTAGCTGCCGGGCAGCGGCCCCCAGTCGATCAGGACCCGGCCCGCCCAGTCCTCCGCGACCGCGTCCGGCACCGGGATCTCGGCCTCCAGGCCCAGGTCCACCTGGTCGAACTTCACCCCGACGTGCGCGCCGATGCGGCTGGCGCTGCCGTCCGCGCCGACGACGGCCCGGGCGAGGACGACCTCGCCGTCGCTGAGGATCACCGCGACGGTCCGCCGGTCGGGCACCGAGGGGCCGTGCTGCTCGACCCGGGAGACGGTGGCGCCGGTGCGCAGCACCGCGCCCTCCTTCACCGCGGCGTCCGCCAGGGCCGCGTCGAACTCCGGCCGGTTGACCAGGCCGAACAGCGGCTTCCTGGCGCGGCGGGTGCGGCCGAGGCGGCCGTTCATGGTGAACGTGACGGCGGTGACCCGGTCCCGCAGCGGCAGATCGAAGCCGGGCGGCAGCGCCTCGCGGGACGGGCCGATGATGCCGCCGCCGCAGGTCTTGTAGCGGGGCAGCTCGGCCTTCTCCAGCAGCAGCACCCGGCGCCCGGCGGCAGCGGCGGCGCGTGCGGCAGAGGAGCCCGCCGGTCCGGCGCCGACCACCACCACGTCCCACACGTCCTCGTCCACAGCGCCCGTCCCACCACTGTCCTGTGCCGACTGCTCGCTACTCACGCGTCGCATCCTACGGTGGCGATGCGATCATCGGCGCGGGGCAGACCCGGGAGGGACCCGCGGCCGGAGTACCGTTCACCACGGATTTCACCCACGGCAGCCGCGGCCGCCGCCCGTGGCACCGTCGCCGACCCGTCCGCCCACCCGTGAGGAGCGCCATGCCGACCAACCCACTCGCCGACGCCGTACGCGCCGCCATGCCGCGCGCCCGCGCCGACCTCGCGCAACTGGTGTCGTTCCCCTCGGTGGCCGACCCCCGCCAGTTCCCCCGCGAGGAGTGCGAGAAGGCCGCGCGGTGGGTGGCGGACGCGCTGACCGTCGAGGGCATGCAGGACGTCGCGCTGATCGCGACCCCGGACGGCACCGAGTCGGTGTACGGGTACCTGCCCGGCCCCGAGGGCGCGCCGACGGTGGTGCTGTACGCGCACTACGACGTGCAGCCCCCGCTGGACGAGGAGGCGTGGACCACCCCGCCGTTCGAGCTGACCGAGCGGGAGGACGGCCGCTGGTACGGGCGCGGCGCCGCCGACTGCAAGGGCGGGCTCATCATGCACCTGACCGCGCTGCGGGCGCTGCGCGAGCAGGGCGGGGTGCCGGTCTCGGTGAAGGTGATCGTCGAGGGCTCGGAGGAGCAGGGCACCGGCGGCCTGGAGCGGTACGTCGAGGCCCACCCGGAGCTGCTGGCGGCCGACGCCGTCGTGGTCGGGGACGCCGGCAACTTCCGGGTCGGCGTGCCGACCGTCACCACGTCGCTGCGCGGGATGACGCTGGTGGAGGTGGCGGTGGAGACCCTGGAGGGCAACCTGCACTCGGGCGTGTTCGGCGGGGCGGCGCCGGACGCGCTGGCCGCGATCATCCGGATCTGCGACTCGCTGCGGGACGAGGCGGGCGACACCGTCGTCGACGGGCTGCCGCCGGTGCCGGACCACCCGGAGTCCGTGCCGTACCCGGAGGAGGTGTTCCGCGCCGACGCCAGGGTGCTGGACGGGGTGGACCTGCCCGGCACCGGGTCGGTGGGGGCGCGGCTGTGGGAGCGGCCCGCCGCGACGGTGATCGGGATCGAGTGCCCCGGGGTGGTGGGCGCCACGCCGTCGGTGCAGGCGTCGGCGAAGGCGCGGATCAGCCTGCGGGTGCCGCCGGGCATGGACGCGGAGGCCGCCGAGGAGGCGCTGATCGCGCACGTGAAGGCGCACACGCCGTGGAACGCGCGGGTGAGCGTGCGGCGGATCGGGCGGGGGCAGCCGTTCCGCGCCGACACCGGCACCCCGGCGTACGCCGCGATGGGCGAGGCGATGCGGGAGGCGTTCGGCCGGGACATGGTCGCCATGGGCATGGGCGGCTCCATACCGCTGTGCAACACCCTGCACGAGACCTACCCGGACGCCGAGATCCTGCTCATCGGCCTGTCGGAGCCGCAGGCGCAGATCCACGCGGTGAACGAGAGCGTGGACCCGCTCGAACTGGAGCGGCTGGCGCTGACGGAGGCGCTGTTCCTGCGCCGGTACGCGCAGTCGCGGACCGCCTAGGGCAGCCTCCGCGCCGTCCGCGCCGTGGGGCGGAGCGGACGGCGCGGGAGTCCGTCACGGCCTGACGGCGTGCAGGACGCGCATCCCCCGCTCTCCCGCCTCGTCGCGCAGCACGTCGAGACCGGCGGCCCGGCACTGCGCGGCCACCCACGCGTGGGCCAGCCGCAGCTTGGGGTAGCTGCTCGCCCGCATCCGCCACCCGTCCGGGGTCCTGGTGTGCAGCAGGTCGTGCACCAGCACGGTCTCCTCGTCGGTGTACTCCAGGAAGCAGGTGAGCAGCCGGTCGTCGGTGGCGCGGACGGGCAGGAAGCGGTCGGGGCCGTGCAGGGCGCCGGTCAGGTCGCGGTAGGTGGCCACGAAGTGCCCGCCGGGCCGCAGCGCGCGGGCGGCCTCCCGGAGCAGGTCCACCACGTCGGCCCTGGCGGGCAGGTGCGGCAGCGTGTCGCCCATGCACACCACGGCGGCGGCGGTGCCGGGGGCGGCGGCCCCGGGCAGGGCCGTGCGGATGTCGCCGTGCCGGACGCGTATCGCTCCGTCCGCCCCGGCGGCGCGCGCGTGCTCCGCGAGCTCGGCGAGCAGTTGTTCGCTGCCGTCCACGGCGACGACGGGGGAGAAGCCGAGGCGGAACAGCGCCAGCGACTGCGGGCCGGGGCCGCAGCCCAGGTCGACGGCGGGCGCGCCGTCCCCGGCCGGGCGCACGCCCAGCCCTTCGAGCAGCCCGGCCTGGCGCTCGGCCGCGGCGTGGAGGTCGCCGCCGAGCATCCAGGTGTAGTGCTCGGCGAGCAGGTCGTCGTAGTGCTCCGCGGCGGTGGCCACGTCAGGTCCCTTCGGTGGGGCCGGCCGTCCGGGGCCCGGGACCCGGCGGGACCCGGACCGCGGACCGCCCCGTGCGCACCCACGAGGCGAGGTCGGCGAGGTGGACGTTGGTGAGCGCGGAGTCGAGGGCGGTGCCGAGCGCCGCGCGGTAGGTCGGTGTCGCCTCGGCGTGGCGCGCCCGGCCCGCCTCGGTGACGGTGGCCGCGACGCCCCGGCCGTCGTCCTCGGCGGAGGTCCGCACGGCCAGGCCCCGCGCCTCCAGGCGGGCGACGAGCCGGGTGACCGTGCTGTCCTTCAGCCCGATCCGGTCGGCCAGTTCGCCCATGCGCAGCGCGGGCCCGCTGTCGGGCCGGCTCAGCGCGCACAGCGCCCGGTACTCCGTGAGCGGCAGCCCGTGGCGGTGCCGGAGGGTCTCGTCCAACCGCCGCTCGACCCGGTCGAGCAGCCGCACCGCCATGCACCAGCGGTCGTCCTCCGCGTCCCCCGCGGGCGCGGCCGTGCCGTCCGACACGGACTCAGGTACGCTCATGCCCGACAGAGTATCTGCTTGTGCAAGCAAATAACACCGGGGTGAGGCCGTCACCCCCGGCGGTGCCGTGAAGGGAGTCGCGCATGGGCAGTGAGCCCGCCCCGCAGGACGAGACGGAGGCGGTGCGCCTCGCCGTCTACCAGGGCTTCGCCGCGACCGGCCGGGCCCCTCGGCGTCCCCGGGCTCGCCGCCGCCACCGGGCTCGGGCCGAAGCGGGTGCGGCGGGCCCTGCACCGGCTGCACGCGAGCCGGGACCTGGTGCTCGACGCCCCGGACGGCGAGCGCGTGCTGATGGCGCACCCCTTCTCCGCCGTCCCGCTGGGCTTCTCCGTCATGGGGGAGAGCACGCTGTGGTGGGGCGGCTGCGCCTGGGACTCCTTCGCCGTCCCGCACCTGCTGCCCGAGCTGCCCGACGCGCTGGTCGCCACCCGCTGCCCCGGTTGCGGCGCCGCCCTCGCCTGGGTGGTCGGCCGGGCCGCGCCGCCGGAGGGGGAGCAGGTCGCCCACTTCCTCACCCCCGCCCACCGGGTGTGGGACGACGTGCTGCACGCCTGCGGCCACCAGCGCCTGTTCTGCGGCACCGGGTGCGTCGACCGCTGGCTGGACCGCACCGGCCACCCCCGCGGCGACGTGCTGGACCTGGCCACGCTGTGGCGGCTCGCCGCCGGCTGGTACGCGGGACGGATGGACCGCGGCTACCGGCGGCGCGACCCGTCGTCTTCGGCGGAGTACTTCGCGCGGGTGGGCCTGCGCGGCCCCTTCTGGGGGCTGCCCGAGTGACCGGCCCGCAGCGGCCCGCACCGGGCCCGGCCAACCCGCTGCCGAACCTTTCGGAGAAGTTTCGGAAATGAAGTCCCGCGCAACGCATTGACGTTCCGCCCGGCGGAGTCCAGCATTCCTGATGACGCAGCCGGGAGCGCTCCCACTTCGCACTGACACCCCCGCACGGTGACAGAAGAAGGGACCCGCACGTGTCAACCACCCGCAGCCTCACCCGCCTCACCCGCGCCCTCGCCACCCTGGCCGGCGCCGCCCTGATCGTGCCCCTCGGCCTGGTCTCCACCGCCGGCGCCGAGCCGGCGGCGGACTCCGACCGGGCCGCCGCCGCCACCCTGCGCGAGGCGGCCGCCACCAAGGGCAGGTTCGTCGGCGCCGCCCTGTACCAGGGCGCGCTGAACAACGAGGCCTCCTACCGGACCATCGCCGGCCGTGAGTTCAGCAGCGTCACGGCCGAGAACGAGATGAAGTGGGACGCCACCGAGCCCAACCGCGGCCAGTTCTCGTACGGCCGCGGCGACGCCATCGTCAACTTCGCCGCCTCCGCCGGGCAGCAGGTCCACGGGCACACCCTGGTGTGGCACAGCCAGCTCCCGAGCTGGGTGAACGGCGTCCCCGCGGGCGAGCTGCGCTCGGTGATGAACAACCACATCACCAACGTGATGCAGCACTACCGGGGCAAGGTGCAGACCTGGGACGTGGTCAACGAGGCGTTCAACGAGGACGGCTCCCGCCGCCAGAGCGTCTTCCAGCAGAGGATTGGCAACGGCTACATCGCCGACGCCTTCCGGGCCGCCCGCGCCGCCGACCCGAACGCCAAGCTGTACATCAACGACTACAACGTCGAGGGCGTCAACGCCAAGAGCAACGCCATGTACAACCTGGTCCGCGACCTGCGCGCCCAGGGCGTGCCCATCGACGGCGTCGGCCTCCAGGCGCACTTCATCGCCGGGCAGGTCCCCAGCTCGCTCCAGCAGAACATCCAGCGCTTCGCCGACCTCGGCGTGGACGTGCGGATCACCGAGCTCGACGTGCGCATCCAACTGCCCGCCGACTCCGGCAAGCTGAACACGCAGGCCAACGACTACCGGAAGGTCGTCCAGGCGTGCCTGGCCGTCTCCCGCTGCCGCGGGGTGACGATCTGGGGCTTCACCGACAAGCACTCCTGGGTCCCCGGCGTCTTCCCCGGCTACGGCGCCGCGCTGATCTACGACGCCAACTACCAGCCGAAGCCCGCCTACAACGCCGTGCTCTCCAGCTTCGGCGGCTGACGCGGCGCACACCCCCGGGGCACCGGCACCCGGCCGGTGCCCCGGGCGGGGTCAGCCGTCCCCCACCGGCCGGCCCGCCTCCAGATAGAGGGTGGTCGCCCGCTCCCGTGCCCGCAGCGCCCAGTGCAGGCGGGCCCGGCGAGCGGGCGGCAGCCGCTCCGCGGCCTCGGCCTCGGTGAAGAAGCGCCACTCCCGCAGCTCGTCGCCGGGCAGTCGCAGCCGGGGCCGCTGCGCCGGGTCGAGCACGCCGCCGTCGAACAGCAGCCGCATCCCGCCGAACCCGGGCGGCGCCGGCGGCTCCCAGTCGGCGACCAGCAGCCGCGGCACCCCGGCCAGCTCCACCCCCAGCTCCTCGGCGACCTCGCGCAGCCCTCCGCGGGAGGGCGCCTCGCCCGGCTCGACCACTCCGCCGGGGAACTCCCACCCCGGCTTGTAGGTGGGGTCCACCAGCAGCACCCGGCCGTCCTCGTCGAACAGCAGCACCCCGGCGGCCACCGTCGCCGCCGACGGCTCCGGGGTCTGCACGATCCGCCGCAGCGCCGCGCCCTCGGTGACGAGCTTGGCGATGCGCTCGGCGGCCTCCTCGGGGCGGAGCTGCCCGGCGTCGACCACGCAGGCGTCGTCCGCCAGCCAGGGCAGGGCGGCGCGGTAGGCGGCGAGGTGCTCGGTGAGCGCCGGGTCGGAGCGGCGGGAGCCACGCGCCCGCAGGATCGTTTCGTCGGTGTGCAGCAGGATGTGGTGCACCCGTATTCGGCGCGCGGCGAGCCCGCCGAACAGCTCGTCCCTGTGCTCCTGGCGCAGCAGCGTCATCGGCACCACCAGCGGCCCGCCCGCCTCGTCGAGCAGCGCGGCGGCGGCGTCCACGACCAGGCGGCGCCAGGCGGGCAGCGCCTGCGGGTCGGCGACCCGCTCCGGCAGCGGACCGCGCAGCACTCCGCTGACCGTCTCCGGGTCGAACAGGACGCTGCCGGGCAGCAGATCGAGCAGGGCCCGCGCGGCGGTGGTCTTGCCCGCCCCCCACGCGCCGTTGATCCACACGATCACGGTCGTCTCCCCCTCCCAGGACGGCCCCCGCGAACCGAGCACCCCTGTGAACTGCCCTGACGGCGGCGACCCGCAAACGCGGCCGCGCACCGCGCGTGGACGGCGCCCGGCGGGCCGAGCGGGGCGGATGCGGTTCTGCGGCGGTTCTCCAGCCGGGTTCGAGGCGGCTCGCCTACGTCAGCTCGTGGGCGAGCGCGGCGTAGATGTACTCGCTGCCCCACCGCGTTCCGTCCAGGTCGTTCTCCACCAGGTGCGCCTCGCGCCGCATGCCCAGCCGCTCGCAGACCCGCACCGAGCCGGTGTTCTCCACGTCCAGGCGGGCGAACAGGCGGTGGGTGCCGAGCTTGTCGAAGGCCAGCGCCGCGGCGGCCCGCGCGGCCTCGGTGGCGTAGCCGTGCCCGTGGTGGCCGGGGTGGAACACCCACCCGATCTCCGTCTGGCGGGCGTGCGCGGAGGCGAGCTTGAGGTGGATCTCCCCGACGACGCCGGGCTCCGAGCGGCGGCACACGGCCAGGGTGAGCGCGTCGCCTTCCCGCTCCCACCGGGTCGCCCGGGACGCCGCGGCGATGACCTCCGCGCAGCCCTGGCGGGTGTGCGGCGGGCGGTACAGATAGCGGGCGACGTCCTCCAGGGCCTGGTAGGCGTACATGTCCTCGACGTCGTCCGGTGTGAACAGGCGCAGCACGAGCCGGTCGGTGGTGAGGGGCAGGGAGGTGACGTTCACGGGCGCTCCGGGCGGTCGCTGGGGGAGGGACGGGCGCTGGGGGAGGGGCGGGCGCGCCCGCGGCGGCGCGTCGGGGCCGCCGGCCTGCGCGGCCGCGCTGCTCACGCCCGCCCCTCCGGGCACGCGCACACGATCCACCGGAGCCCGTGATCCGTCAACGCGATTGTTCGGCACCGCCCCGGGCCCGCTCAGGGGTGGAGCGCGCCCACCGCCGACGCGGTCGCCGACAGGGTCTCGGCGATGCCCGGCGCCAGCGAGGTGTCCGACAGCGAGAAGCCGAGCAGCAGGCAGACCACGGCGTGCGTCACGCGCAGCTTGCCGCTGCGCAGGAAGACCACCACCAGGATCAGCAGCACCAGGAGAACGGACACCGAGACAGCCATGCGTACCTCCTCGGGCCGCGCGGGGCCCGGCGGCGGAGCGGCCTCGCCGGTCAGTGTCTCGCGGCGCGGGCGCGGGGCCCGCGCCGCGAGGGTCCTCCGATCGGGTACTTGTCGCCCTGCTCCCGGGCCGCCCACCGCGGCGCGGCGCGGCGGTGCCCGGCTTCGCGCAACCCCGTGGCGCGAAGCCGGGCACCCGTTCCCGGCGTGTTGCGGGCTACTTGGCGACGGGCAGCCGCTCCTCGCCGGCCGGGGCGGCCTCCTGCCCGGCGGGGGCCGACCCGCGGGCGACGACCACGCTGTGCGGCGGCCGGCGCCTGCGCAGCCCCGTCAGCATCAGCAGCAGCCCGGCCACGGCGAACCCGGTCACCACGGCGAGCCCCGGCCGGTAGCTGTCCAGCACCTCCTCGGGCGTGGCCGCGCCCTCGCCGCGCGCGGTGACCACCGCGGTGACGACGGCCAGCACGATGGCGCCGCCGACCTGCACACTGGTGTTGAGCAGGCCCGCCGCCATGCCCTGCTCCTCGTCCGGCACCCCGGTGGTGGCCTGGATGTTCAGCGCCGGGAAGACCAGGGCGCAGGCCACGCCGATGAGCAGCATCGTCGGCAGGACCACCGCGACGAAGCGCGGCTCGATGCCGACCCGCAGGAACAGCGCGTAGCCCACGGCGAGCACCGCGAACCCGGCGGCCAGTACCCGGGCGGTGCCGAACCGGTCGACCAGCGGGCCGATCCGGGTGGAGGCCAGCGCCACCAGCGCGCCGGCGGGCAGGAACGCCAGCGCGGTCTCCAGGGCCGACCAGCCCACCAGGGACTGGAAGTACTGCGTGACCAGGAACTGGAAGCCGACGTAGGAGCCGAAGAACAGCACCGCGCCCAGGTTGGCCCGCACCTGCGCGCCGGAGCGCAGGATGCCCAGCCGCACCAGCGGGTGGGCGGTGCGCAGCTCGACGGCGACGAACGCGGCCAGCAGGACGGCGAACACCGCGAACGACACCAGGGTGCGCGCGGCGAGCCAGCCCACCTCGGGCGCCTCGACCACGGTGAAGACCAGCAGCAGCATCGACGCGGTGCCGGTCGCGGCCCCCGCCAGGTCGTAGCCCTGCCCCTCGCGGCGGGCGGACGGGCTGCGCGGGATCAGCTTGATGCCGGCGACGAGCGCGATCAGCGCGACGGGGGCGGGCAGCAGCATGGTCCAGCGCCAGCCGACCTCGGTGAGCAGGCCGGAGAGCACCAGGCCCATGGAGAAGCCGGTGGCGGCGCAGGAGGTGTAGATGGCCAGGGCCCGGTTGCGGGCGGGGCCCTCGGGGAACGTGGTGGTGATGATCGACAGGCCGGCGGGGGCGGTGAACGCGGCGGACAGGCCCTTGACGAAGCGCATGGCGATCAGCAGGGGCCCGGAGTCCACCAGGCCGCCGAGCAGGGAGGCCACGGCGAACACGGCGAGGGCGACGAGGAACACGCGGCGGCGGCCGAGCAGGTCGGCCGCGCGTCCGCCGAGGAGCAGCAGCCCGCCGTAGCCGAGGATGTAGCCGCTGACGACCCACTGGAGCGTGGCGGTGGACAGCTCCAGGTCCTCGCCGATGGACGGCAGGGCCACGCCCACCATCGAGACGTCCAGAGCGTCCAGGAACATCGCGCCGCAGAGCACGAGCAGGGTGCCCCACAGGCGGGCGCTCCAGCGCTCGTCGGTGGTGGTGCTGGAAACGGATGTGGTCATGCGCAGGACCATACATGCACATGCATCTAATGCAAGCGAATTTAATGTGGATGCATAAAAGATTTGATCTCTGGTAACGTTCGGTCATGCGCCAGAAGGACATGGCCCCCGAGGACGCGGCCCCCGCCCCTTCGGACGACGCCGGCCACGCGCCCCGCGACGGGGCGGCGGACGGCGACGGATCCCTGGTGCGGCGGTGGCGCGAGCTGCTCAGCCTGCACGCCACCACCTGGTGCGAGCTCGACCGGCTGCTGCACGAGCGCCACGGCATCGGGGCGAGCGAGTTCGAGGTGCTCGACCAGCTCTCCGAGGTGTGCGTGGCGGGCAGGCCGGCGCTGCGGGTGCAGGAGATCGCCCGGAACGTGCACCTGACCCAGAGCGCGCTGTCCCGGCTGATCGGGCGCTTGGAGAAGGAGGGCCTCGTCGCGCGGGGGATGTGCCCCGACGACCGGCGCGGCGTCAAGGTCGGGCTCACCGAGGAGGGCAGGCGCCGCTGCGAGCAGGCGCGGCCCACCCACCGGGCCGTGCTGGCCCGGATGCTCGCCGGGGGAGCCGGGGCCGACCGCCCCGCGGGCTCCGCCGGCTGCGCGGCGGGCGGCTGAACGGCGGAGAGCCGAACGGGTGAACCCGCCGGGCGCGCCCTCGCGCGCGCCCGGCGGGTGCGGTCGGCGGGCCGGGCCCGGCGTCCCCGGCCCGGGGTGCGCGTCAGTCCAGGATGTGCGTCACCGCCATCGTCACCAGCCCGAGGACCACGACGAGCGCCGAGACCAGGATCAGCAGCGTGGGCGTCGGACCCCAGCCGCCGCGCCGCTCCTCCCGGTGCACGGTCAACGCCCTGGTGGCCCCCGCCTCCCCCGGCGGGGTCTCCTCGGGCGGGACACCCGCCGACTCCACTCCGGGGGTCCGGTACGGATCTGTGCTGGCCATGACTCCTCCAACCGTCGGGGCTGCCCGGGTTCCCCGTTCCCCAGGCGCTACCCCGTCCGCGGGAGGGTCATGTACGCCGCGCGCACGGGTCCGCGCGGCGGGCCGCGCCCGGGGCGGGCGCGTCAGACGGCCGAGCGCTCCCGCCACAGGTCGAGCAGCGAGGCGTCGCCCGCCACGTCGAGCACGTCCGTGGCGGTCCGGTTCCACAGCGCCAGGTACAGGTCCTGGGCCGGGCCGGTGACCGTGCAGTCGGGGACGGCGGTGCCCTCGCGCTCCACCCGGGGCGGGTCCGCGGACAGGTGGACGTACCACGGCGCGCCGCCCTCGTCCGCGCGCACCAGCAGCAGCGCGGGCTTCTCCGTCCGCATCCGGCTGCGCGGCAGGGAGTGCACCCCGGCGAGGAGCTCGTCGATCCCGTCCAGCGCGAAGTCCGCCGGCACCGGGCTCAGTCCGTCGCCCGCGGCGGTCTCCGCGTCCACCCGGTGGATCGCGGTCTCGTGCGCCTGCCTGCGCGCCCAGAACGCCTTCGGCGTCAGCGTGCCGAACATCCGCCAGCAGTCCAGGTCGTCCGGCGCCGAGCGCAGCGTCTCCAGCAGCCCGGCGTGGCTCTCCCGGAACCACGGCACCAGGCACTCGTCCGTGGGCATCGGGCCGACCGCGCGGTCCCGTTCGGGGCCGGGAGGGAGCCGCTCGGCCAGCCGCCCGGCCACGGTGGTCCCGGCCCAGCGCATGATCCCGCCCATGTGGTGGACCAGGTCGCGCACCACCCAGCCGGGGCAGGTGGGGACGGCGGCGTCAGGTCCGCTGCGCGTCGCGGCGGCGATCAGCAGCTCGCCTTCCCTGCGCAGCGCTTCGAGGTGATCGTCGATCTCCATGGGGTGATTGTGGCGCAGTCCCCCGAACGGCGTAAGCGACGCCCGCGGCGAGCGCGGCCAGCAGCGCCACCGTCGTCAGCGCCCTCGGCAGCCCGGACCACTCGGCGAGCAGGCCGATCGTGGGCGGCCCGAGCAGCATGCCGCTGTAGCCGAGCGTGGACGCGGTGGCCACCCCGCTCGGCCCGGCCAGCGCCCCGGCGCGGGCGATGGCGACCGGGAAGAGGTTGGCCAGGCCGAGGCCGGTGACGGCGTAGCCGGCGACCGCGAGCCACACCTGCGGCGCCAGCGCGCCGGCCAGCATCCCGACGGCGGCGGTCAGGCCCCCGCCGACCAGGGCGGTGGTCTGACCGACCCGCTCCAGCAGCCAGGTGCCGGACAGCCGCCCCACCGTCATGGCCAGCGAGAACGCGGCGTAACCGGCGGCGGCGAGCCCCGGGCCCGCGGCCAGGTCCTGCTCCAGGTGCAGGGCGCCCCAGTCGGCGAGCGCGCCCTCGCCGTACGCCGTGCACAGGGCGATCAGACCGAACACGGCGACGATCCCGGCGGGGGCGCGGGAGGTCGATCCGGGGGGTGCGTCGCCCGCCGCGGGCGCGGAGAGCGCGGCGGGGGCTGGGGCGGCCGGAGGGGGAGTGCGCAGCAGGGCGCGCGCGCCGAGCGCGGTGACGACCAGGCCGGTCCCGGTGAGCAGCAGCAGGTGCCGGGTGGGCGTCAGATGCGGGGCGAGCAGGGCGCCCAGGCCCGCGCCGACCAGGCCGCCCATGCTGAACGCGGCGTGGAAGGCGGGCATCACGGGACGGCGCAGCGCCGCGACCAGGTCCACGGCGGCGCTGTTCATCGCCACGTTGAGCGCTCCGTACGCCCCGCCGAACACCAGCAGCACCAGGCCCAGGGCGAGCACCGACCGGGTGAGCGGCGGCAGCGCGACGCTGAGCGCCAGCAGCGCGCCGCACACCACGGTGAGCGGGTGGCTGCCGTATCGTGCGCACAGCCGCCCGGTGACGATCATGGTCAGCACCGCGCCCGCGCTGACGCCGAGCAGCGCCATGCCGAGCTCGCCGGGGGAGGCGTTCACCTGCTCCTTGATGGCGGGGATGCGCACCACCCAGCCGGCGAAGATGAACCCGTCGAGCGCGAAGAAGACCGTGAGGGCGACGCGCAGACGGGCCAGGGAGGAGGGGGAGTCCGGGGAATCAGGGGGAGGGGAGGAGGGCGGGGGTATTTTGTTTAGTGGCGGCACAAAGTAAGAATAGGGTGTGACACAGACTCGGACAAGGCTGGAACGCGGCCGCGGGGTGCTCGGTCCGGCCCTGGCGCTGGTGCACACCGGCCGGGCTCCCACCCGCGCCCTGCTCACCACCGCCCTCGGGGTGACCCGGGCGACGGCGGGCGCGGTCACCGCGGAGCTCGAGGCGCTGGGCCTGATCCGGGTGGACACCCGCCCGGGGGCGCACGGCCCCGGCGCGCACGGCCGTCCCTCGCACCGGCTGGAGATCGACGCCGAGGGCCCGGTGGTGCTCGCCGCCCAGGTGCACGTGGACGGGTACCGGGCCGCGCTCGTCGGCCTCGGCGGACACGTCGTCGCCACCGCCCCGGGCTGCATGGCGGTGCCGGAGGACCCCGCGGGCGTGCTCGGCGCCCTGATGGAGGCCGGCGCCGACCTGCTGCGGGAGCTGCCCCGGCGGTGCGTCGGGGTGGGCCTCGCCGTGCCCTCCGCGGTCTCCGAGCCGGAGGGCGCCGCCCTGGACCCGCTCAACCTCGCCTGGGCCGTCGGCGCCCCCGTCCGCGACACCCTCGCCGAACAGGTGCGGCGGGCCGGGCTCATCGGGCCCGGCGGCCGTCCGCTGCCGTCCTTCGTCGGCAACGACGCCAACCTCGCCGCGCTCGCCGAGCACCGGCACGGCGCCGGGCGCGAGGCGCGCCACCTGCTGTACGTCACCACCGGCCACCGGGGCGTCGGCGGCGCGCTGGTGCTCGACGGCAGGCTGCACACCGGAAGCGCGGGCCTGGCCCTGGAGGTCGGCCACCTGACCGTGGACCCCGGGGGCCGCGAGTGCCGCTGCGGCGGCCGGGGCTGCCTGGACGTGGAGGCCGACCCGCTGGCGTTCCTCGAGGCCGCGGGGCGCGCCCCGGGACCGGAGACCTCGCTGCTGCACCAGGCCCGCGACCTGCTGCACGGCACCTACGCCGACCCCGGGGTCCGGCGCGCGGCCGACCGGCTCATCGACCGGCTGGGCCTCGGTCTGGCCGGCCTGGTCAACATCCTCAACCCCGACCGGATCGTGCTGGGCGGGCTGCACGAGGCGCTGCTCGCGGCCGACCCGGGGCGGCTGCACGCGGTGGTCGCGGAGCGCAGCCTGTGGGGGCGCGGTGTGCCGCTGCTGCCGTCGGGCCTGGAGCACGCGGGCCTCGTCGGCGCGGCGGAGCTGGCGTGGCAGCCGGTGCTGGACGACCCGCTGGGAGTGCTCTGCGGGTGACGCTCGACGGGTCGCCGTCGCGCTCAGTGCAGCGCCCGCACCCGGCCACCCGCCCCCGCGGGCACCGCGAACCCGTCGCGGGCCGCCGGGGCCGCGCCCGCCTTCTCGCCGGCGACCGGGGACGCCGGCGGGGGCGGAGCCGGATGCCCGTCGGCGAGGCTGAACCACACGGTCTTGCCGCCGCCGGCCTCGTTCCACGCCCCCCACTCCTTGCTCAGCGCCGCCACGATCGCCATGCCCCGCCCCGAGGCGCTGAGCAGCGGGGGCAGCGACGCCACGGGCAGCCGCGGGTCGCCGTCGTGCACCGACACCGTCAGGCAGCCGTCGAGGTGGACCATCTGCACGGTGCACCGCTTGTCCGGCTGGGCGTGCTTGTGGACGTTGGCCAGCAGCTCGGTGAGCCCCAGCACGGCGGGGTCGATCAGCGGATCCAGGTGCCAGTACCGCAGTTGCGCCTGCACGATGCGCCGTACCTGCCTGAAACGTGGCGGCGCTGCCTCGAGCTTCAGCTCGCAGCGCCTGGTCAGCTCGATGGTCACGACTGCGACTCCCTCCGCCTGGGAACCCGCACTGCGACATACCGATCATGTGCGATATGACCAGATTCGCCCCGTTGGTTCTGGAGTGCAACTTCTGCCGGTGACTTGCGCCGGAAGGGCCGGGGCGCCATGCCGCGCGTGGACGCGCGGGTAGTCGAACACGCGGGACTGGGTTTGAGGAACTCGGACTGGAACTGTGCGCACTGAGACTTCGCCGACGGGGACCGCGCGGGCCGGGACGTCGTGCCGGGGGTGCGGCTGCGGCCGCGGCGGTGCGCGGCGGTGGTGCGTGCAGGGGGCCCGGTCGGGAGACCCGGGTCGGGGGTCGGGCCGGCGATCCGGCCCCGGAGGCCCGGCCCGTCGGGCGGGCCCGTGGGTGCGGCCCGGCCCGGACGCGGGCAGCCGGTCCTTCCCGCTCCGCGTCCGCGATCCCCGCGCCGCGGGCCCGCACTCGGGTCCGCGTCCGCACCGGGGATCCGGCTCACGGCCGGATCGGGCGCCGGTCCGCGGTCCCTGGTCCGCGCGTCCGGCGCGACGGCCCGGGGCGTCGCATCCGCCCCGCCTGTCCCCGCCCCGGCCGGTCGCACGCCTGCCGAGGCGCGGGGCCGTTCACCGAGCGGCGCCCACACCCACCGCGCGGCGGCGGGCTACCCCGAGCGCCTGGCGTGGCGCAGGGCGTTGAGGAAGCTGCGTACTTCCCGCTGCGCCTGGTCACCGGTGTCCGCGGTGCTCGCCTCCGCGTCGCGGCCGCCGATGGACAGCACGTAACGGGTCCCGTTGACCGTCGCCTTGGCGCTGCGGCGCGAGCCGAACCAGGACACGCTCGCCTGCACCCGGTCCACCGGGGCGCTGTCGATCTCCGCGCCCCGGCTGGTGAGCAGGCGCAGCCGCCCGTCGGTGATCTGGACCTGCCCAGCGCGCGTCAACGGCCGCAGCCCCTTGTCGATCTGCACACCCGTCGCGCTGTAGTCGGGCTCGGCCATCCTTCACACACCCCCACGAGATCCGTCACGGGCGTCGTCTCCTTCCGGAAGTGTGCATGGTGGACGGGGCAGATGCCAGGGGGCGAGGGGTCGGGTTCGGGCAAACCGCTTGTCAGCGGGTTGCGGCGGGCATATGCAAGGTGAGGGCGGGCCCACCCGGTCCCGGTCCCCCGCCACGGGCCGCGGGCCGCCGTACGGCGGCCCGCGGGAGCGCTCCCGCCCCCGCCGGGGCTGGAAGCGGTGTGCCGCCGGCCACGGCGGAAGCACGCGGTGGGGGAAGGGCGCACCGGACGGCACGTCGTACCACGGGACGAGCGCCCCCACGCCCCCTGCGCGGGAGGGGACGCCCGTGCGGAGGCCACCGGGTCCGGTGCGCGCGGCCTCGTCGGGGGGTGCTGGTGTACGAGTCCTTCTACGCGGGAGTGCCACCCGGTGTGAGGTTTGGTCAGCCGGAAGAGTGTTCCGGCGGAGTGTCGCGTCCGCGGTGTTTCGCCCATTCCGGAGCGGGTTGTATGTTCACCTTTTTGTCATGTTCGTTACCGGTCGCGGAAGTCTTCCCAGGGAAGGCTCATCCACCGCAAGGGACAACCGCGTCAAGCCGAAGGGACCCCGCATGTTCCGACGACTCGTCACCGGTGGCGCCACCGCGCTGCTGACGGCCGGCACCGCCCTGCTCGCCGGAGGGGCGCAGGCCCAGGCCGCGGAGGACGCCCCGGCCGGGGCCGGGGGCGACCGCACCACCGTCGTCGCGCACCGGGGGGCCTCGGCCTACGCTCCGGAGAACACCCTCGCCGCCGTCCGCGCCGCCGACCGGCTCGGCATCGACTGGGTCGAGAACGACGTCCAGCGCA
The DNA here is from genome assembly GCF_054782095.1 of Streptomyces capparidis. Taxonomy (NCBI): domain Bacteria; kingdom Bacillati; phylum Actinomycetota; class Actinomycetes; order Kitasatosporales; family Streptomycetaceae; genus Streptomyces; species Streptomyces capparidis. Next base: position 27,481 of record NZ_BAAGTD010000039.1, read on the forward strand.
CCAAGGACGGCAAGCTGGTGATAGTGCACGACACCACGCTGACCCGCACCACCGACGTGGAGGAGCGCTTCCCGGACCGCGCCCCGTGGAACGTGCGGGACTTCACCCTCGCGGAGATCCGCACCCTGGACGCGGGCTCCTGGAAGGGCGCCGCGTTCGCCGGCGAGAAGGTGCCCACCCTCAAGGAGTACCTGGACCAGCTCGACCGGACCGGGCAGAACCTGCTCATGGAGATCAAGGCCCCCGAGCTGTACCCCGGCATCGAGCAGCAGGTCGTCCAGGTGCTCGGCCGCGAGGGCTGGCTCGACCGGTGGCACGTGAAGCACAAGCTGGTCATGCAGAGCTTCAGCGCCGAGTCGGTCAAGACCTTCCACGGCCTCCAGCCGCTGGTCAAGACCGGATTCCTGGGCACGCCCGCGATCGCCGACCTGCCCGAGTACGCCCGCTTCGCCGACCAGATCAACCCCCGGTACACCACCGTCACCGCCGACTACGTCGACGCGGTGCACGCGGTCAGGGGCGTCCACGGCAAGCCGCTGGAGGTGTTCACCTGGACCGTCAACGACGGGGAGCAGGCGCGGACGCTCGCGGAGACCGGGGTGGACGGGATCATCACCGACGTGCCCGACGTGGTGCACGAGGCCGTCAACGGGCCCCGCGGCGCGGCCCCCGCCGACGCGACCGCGGCCGACCCGGCCGACCTGGCGGACGTCGCCGACTCCGCCGACTCCGCCGTCGTGGCCTCCGCGGACGGGCGCTGACGCGCGCCGACCGCGGCGCGGCTCCGCCGGCCCTGGTGCGGGGCCGCGCCCGCGGCGTCACCCGGCGTCGGCGGAGCCCGTCTCCTCACCGGCGATGACCAGCTCCCGCAGGTGCTCGGAGATCTCCTCGCGCAGCGCCGGCGGCATGCCCGCGTCGGTGACCCAGGTGTCCATCTCCTCCAGCGAGGCGAACGAGCTCAGGCCCACCATCCCCCACTTGGTGTGGTCCGCGACCACCACCACCCGGCGCGCCGAGCACATCAGCCGGTAGTGGGTCTCCGCCTCGGCCAGGTTCGGCGTGGACAGGCCCGCCTTCACCGAGATGCCGTGCACCCCGAGGAACAGCACGTCGAAGTGGAGGGTGCGGATCGCGCGGTCCGCGATCGGGCCCACCAGGGAGTCCGACGGGGTGCGCACCCCGCCGGTGAGCACCACGCTCGCCGGCGCGCCCTGGCCGTTCTGCGGGCGCGCCCCCTGCGCCCACCTGCGCTGCGCCGCGGTGAACACGTTCGACACCGGCACGGAGTTCGTCACCACGGTCAGGTCCGGCACGTCCACCAGTTGCTGGGCCAGCGCATGGGTGGTCGTCCCGCCCGACAGCGCGATCGCGCTGCCCGGCACCACCATCTTGGCCGCCTCCTTGGCGATGGCCTCCTTCGCGGACATCTCCAGGCTGGACTTCGCCTCGAAGCCGGGCTCGTGGCTGCTGGCGTCCGCGACCGGCACCGCGCCGCCGTGCACCTTCTCCACGACGCCCTGGCGGGCCAGCGCGTCCAGGTCGCGGCGCACGGTCATGTCGGAGACGTTGAGCTTGCGCGTCAGCTCGTTCACCCGCACCCCGCCGCGCCGCCGCACCTCGTCCAGGATCAACGCGCGCCGCTGCTCGGCGAGAAGATTGTGGTTGTCGCTCAAACCGCCGCCCCCTGGTCCTCACCCTCGTCGCGCCGCCTCCCGCGGGCGCCGCCGCCATCCTCCCACGCGCCACAATCGGGCACGACCCGCCCATGAGGGGGTGGTGAGACGGCAAGCGGAGGGCCGCGGCCGCTCCGCCGCGCCCGGCCGGCTCCGCGCCCGCCGCGCCGCGGTGCCGCCCCACCGTCCGCCCGCCCCACCGTCCGCCCACGCCACCAGCCCCCCACCGATCCGTTCGGCCATGCGGACGATCACCCGAACGGGTGTTGTCGGAGGGTGGTGGACTGATTACTGTGGGTGTGGGGTGAGCGGGGGGTGGACGCCATGGCGAACGTGCCGCAGGGGCACTCGCGAGCCGGCCGAGGAGCCGGTGACGAGCCGGATCCGGCGTTGGAGCTGCTCGTGCACGGAGTGGGCGGGGCCACGCCGGAGAGGATGCTGGGCGACCCCCGCACCACCAGGATCGCCGGGGACGCCACCGCCGGCCTGTACCGGCGCACCGACGACGCCGACGCCGAGCGGCGGTCCGGGAAGCACCGCGACCGCACCGTCCCCGAGGCGTACTGCTGGTGCAACCTCACCTCCGGCGACTCCAGCCGGGCCCTGTGGCTGCTCCTGCTGCCCTTCATGGTGGTCAACCTCGCCCACTGGACCCGCCCCGCCACCCGCGCCCCGCGCCCGCGCGCCACCCGCGCGTACGACCTGCTGGTGCGGCTCGCCGCGCTGTCGCTCACCGTGCTGCTGGTGGCCGCGGCCTGCGAGATCTGCCTGGACCTGGTGGCCTGGCAGTGCCTGGGCACCGAGGGCTGCGCCGAGGGCCGGTGGTGGCTCGAGTTCGCCGCCGCGGAGCGCGACGGCTGGTGGAGCGACCCCGGCCGGCGCCTGGCGCTCGCCGCCGCCGTGCCCGGCGCGCTGTGCGGGCTGCTGTGGTGGCTGTCGCACCGCACCTGGATCGCCTACGAGTCCCAGCGCCCGCCGCTGCCCCGCGCCGCCGCGGGCCCCGGCCCCGCGCGGGACCCGGCGGGCCGGCCCGCCCTGGCGCGGCCCGGCTTCTGGTACGGGCGCAGGCTGGTGGCACGGCTGCGGGCCGCGCACACCGCCGCCGCCTTCCTCACCGTCGCCGCCGCTCTCCTGCTGCCCGCGCTGCGGCACGACCGGGCCCACGGCGGCGCGGCCCGCTGGCTCGGCCTCGGGCTCGCCGGTCTGCTGGCGGTGCTCGCCGGGTGCGTGCTGCTGCTGGTGGAGCGCAGCGGCCGCAGCGAGGACGAGGCGGACGAGGTGAGCGACGGCCTCGGCGTCACCTGGCTGCCCGGGTTCGCGCTCGGCGCCACCGCGCTCACCGCGGTGTACACCGCGGCGGGGCGCGAGGGGTGGGAGTCCTCGGGGCAACTGCCGGGCGGCGGCCTGTTCCCGGTCCTCGCCGTCGTCCAGGGCGGCCTGGTGCTGGCGCTGGCCCTGGTCGCCCGGCGTCTGTACCGCACCACGCCCCAGCCGAGGACGGTGCTGCGCGGGCTCGCCGGGCCCACCGTGGCCACCCTCGCCTGCGCCCTCGGCGGGCTGCTGACCGCGGGGGCGGCCGGGCGCGCCGCCGACTGGGCGGACCGCGGCACGGCCTCCGGCGGCGCGCTGCCCGGCCCTCCGGTGGCCCTGGTGTGGCAGGCCGCGGCGGTCCCCCCGGTGCTGCTCGCCCTGCTCGCCCCCGTGCCGGCGGTCCTCATCGGGTACCGGCGGGCCCGGGCCCGCGAGGCCGGGGCCGTGCGCGTGAGCCACCCCGGGCAGCCGGAGCAGCCCGCCCGCACCCGCCAGATCGCCCGCGCCGTGGCCCGGGCCCGGCTGACCGAGTCGGCACCCGTCCTGGCCGGCACGGCCGCGCTCGCCGCCTTCCTGCTGGGCGCGGCCGCCGTCGCCGCGGCCGCCGCCACGGGAGAGACCCCGAAGCAGGCCGCGGAGCAGGCGCCCGCCGCCGTGCGCGAGCTGGTGCGGCTGTCCCAGTGGCTCGGCTCGTGGCTCATCGGCGCCGCCGTGCTCGCCCTGGCCGCCCTCGGCCGCCGCGCCTACAAGGACGCGAGCTGCCGCAGGACCGTCGGCATCCTGTGGGACGTGGGCACCTTCTGGCCCCGCGCCGCCCACCCGTTCGCGCCGCCGTGCTACGCCGAGCGCGCCGTCCCCGACCTGACCTGGCGCATCGTCACCTGGACGGCGCGGCCCGGCCGCAGGCTGGTGCTGTCCGGGCACTCCCAGGGCAGTGTGCTGGCCGCGGCCGCCGCCTGGCAGTTGGACGGCCCCACCCGGGCGCGGACCGCGCTGCTCACCTACGGCTCACCGCTGGAGCGGCTGTACGGGCGCTGGTTCCCCGCCTACCTCGGGCCCGGCGCGCTGGACGCCCTGGCAGGGCAACTGCGCGCCTGGAAGAACCTGTGGCGCCGCACCGACCCGATCGGCGGCCCGGTGCGGGTCGCCCCGGCGGCGGGCGCGCCCCCGGTGGACGCCGACCCCCTGCCGGACCCGGCCGCCTACGGCCGCACCGAGGAGCACCCGCTGCCCGCGCCCGTCCTCGGGCACGGCGAGTACCGCGCCGACCCGGCGTTCGCGGTCGCCAGGGCCGCCCTGCTGGAGCGGCTGCTGCCCGCGGCGCCCGGCGCCCGCGCCCCCGCCGCGGGCCCGCCCGGCCCGCACGTCCCCGCCCCCGGAAGCCCGGCGGACCGGGAAGCGGAGGCCGCACCGTGACGCCGCACCGCGCCCGCGCCCCGCGCCGGCCCGGCCCCGCCTCCCGCCCCGCCCGCGCCCCGCGCGGGCTACGGCAGCGGCGGCAGGTCCTCCGGGAACAGCAACTGGAGCTCCTCGTGGCTGGGGTCCTCCAACTGCGCGATCCGTCCGGCGTGCCGCTCCACCATCGCGTCGAACGTCTGGCGCGCCGTGCGCCCGTTGCCGAACGACGGCCCCTTGGGCAGCGCCGTGAAGTGCTTCAGCAGCGCCTCGCCCGCGCCCTCCGCCAACCGGTACTGCTGCTCCTCCGCCTGCTGCTCGACGATCTCCAGCAGCTCCTCGGGCGTGTAGTCGGCGAAGGTGATCGTCCGGGAGAAGCGGGAGGCCACGCCGGGGTTGGCGGACAGGAACCGCTGCATCTCCGCGGTGTAGCCGGCCACGATGACCACCACCGCGTCCCGGTGGTCCTCCATCAGCTTCACCAGGGTGTCGATCGCCTCGCGCCCGAAGTCGCGGGAGGCGTCCTCGGGCGCCAGCGCGTACGCCTCGTCGATGAACAGCACCCCGCCGCGCGCCCGCTCGAACGCCTCCTGGGTGCGCAGCGCGGTGGAGCCGATGTGCTCGCCCACCAGGTCCACCCGGGCCACCTCCACCAGGTGGCCGCGCTCCAGCACGCCCAGCGAGGCCAGGATCTCCCCGTACAGCCGGGCCACCGTGGTCTTGCCCGTGCCGGGGGAGCCGGTGAAGACCAGGTGCCGGCGCAGCGAGGGAGCCTTGAGGCCGGCCTCCTGGCGGCGCCTGCCCACCGCGATCAGGTCGATGAGCGTGCGCACCTCCTGCTTGACCGTGGCCAGGCCCACCAGCGCCTCCAGCTCGCCGAGCACCTCCTCGGAGGGCCGCGAGGCGGGGGAGGGCGCGGGGGCCGGTTCCGCCGCGGGCCGGGCGGGCGGCACGCCGCCGAGCACGCCGAACGACGGCGCGGTGCGCTGCTCCGTCCGCTCGGCGGTCGTGGCGCCGGGGCGGGACTGGTCGGCCGCCGGGCGCCGCTCCACGCTCTCGTCGCTGGTGCAGCCCTCGGTGACCGGCCCCTCCTCGGAGAACTCGTAGCCGCCGCGCGCGCAGCGCTCGGTGCGGCAGCGGGTCAGAGCGGTGCGGCAGCCGTCGATGACGTGGAAGCCGTATCCGCGGCTGCCGGTGACCACGCAGTCCTGGAAGGTCCCGCGCCCGCCCGCGGAGACGTAGAAGCCCGCCTCGCCGGGGGAGCTGACCGTGCACCGCTCCACGGTCGGGTCGGCGCCCTTGGTGACGATCACGCCGGTCGAGGTGTCCTCCACGGTGCAGGAGGCGAGCACCCCGCCGCTGCCGTGGTCGCGGAACCACGCGCCGGTGGCCGCCTCCCTGATCCGGCAGTCGTCCAACTGGACGGTCGCGCCGTCGCTCACCGACACCGCGGTGTTGCGCACCTGGGACAGCACGCTGTCCACCATGTCCGCCCGGGAGCCGCGGTCCAGCACGAACACCGCGTCCGGCACGTCGTGCACCCGGCAGGACTCCAGCGTGGCGACCGCGCCGTCGCTGATCCACACGGCCGGGTAGTCGCCGGTGCTGTCGTGGATCTCGCAGTCGTTGGCGTCCACCCGCGTGCCCGGGTCCCACACGGACAGCCCGTTGCGGCCGAAGCGGCGCACGGTGGTGCGGTGCAGCGTCAGCACCGAGCGCGAACGCAGGTCGATCGCGTTCTCCGGCACGTCGTGGACCTGCGAGTCGGTCATCCGCAGCACCGCGTCGGTGTCCAGGGTGATGCCGTCCGCCGTGGCGCGGTGCACCTCGCAGTCCGCCAGGTCCCCGACGGCGCGCGCGGTCAGTTGCACACCCGTGCCCTGCACCTCGTAGAACTCGCAGCCGACGGCCTCCACCCCGGCGCCGTCGCCGGAGACGGCGAGCCCGGCGCCCGAGGAGTGGTGCACCCGGCAGCGCTCCAGGCGGGGAAAGGAGCCGTCGCGCACCGCGAACCCGGTCTGCCCGGCGCGGACCACCTCGCACTCCTCGAACAGCCCCCCCGAGCCGCCCGAGACGCTCACCCCGAGCCCGGCCGGGTTCTCCACGGTGCAGCGGCGGACCGTCGGGGTGGCGCTGTCCCTGACCTCGATGCCCACGGCCGAGCGGGTCACCACGCGGATGTCCGTCAGCTCGGGGGAGGCGGCGGCCTCCACCAGCACGGCGGGCACCGACGAGTCATGGCCCTCGATCCACAGGTCGGACACGGCGGCGGGGGCGCGGACGGTCAGCGCCACCCCACCGGTGGGGGCGATGCGCACGGTGCCCGGGCCGTCGGCGCCGCGCAGCGTGACCGGGCGCTCCACGACCACGTTCTCCTGGTAGGTGCCGGCCTGCACGGACACCACGTCGCCGTCGCCCGCCGCCTCCAGGGCGGCGGCCAGGGTCTCGTACTCCCCGGTCCTGCGGCGCCACCTGGAGGTGCCCGTGTGCGTCACCTGAACCACGCGCTGTGCCATCGTGCTGCCTTGCCCCCACGTCCTGTGAGCTGCTCCACCCGCCGCGGCCCTCGCGGCCGGTGCGCCGGCCTTCGGGCTTCAAGGACGGGCCACGCGAGGAACCGGCCGGTCCACGGTATCGCGCGGTGCGGGGCGCACCCGGCGAAGCGCCGCATGAAAGCGCCAACGGACGGGTATTGCCTGCGGGTTGTCCGGATCCCGCCGAGCGGGCGCACGTCGATTGGCGAACCGGAAGGTGCAATTCCGGTGATTTTCCCGGCTCTTGGAACTCCGCCCGGCCGTCCTGCCGCCCCCGTGGGTCCATTGGGCCGTGCCTCACCGGGACGGGCGGTCCCCGGGCGCCGGGAAAGGCGGACTCGCAGTCTGCCGCGCGGTGTTCCCGCGCTCCGGAGAGAGCGGAAGACGGCCTGGGACGTGACGAAAGGCACAGGAGGAAACCGGCGAATCGCCCTCCTGTCGGGCCGGCGGTCGCTCCGCGGCCCGCCCGGCGAGCCCCCTACGGCTCCATGGCCGTCTCGCCGGGCGAAGCCACGCGGGCTTCCGACGGCGCCGCGTCAGTAACCGGGGCCCTGGTACGGGCGGCGGTACTGGTCCTCCTGCACGGGCGCGGGGCCCTGGCGCGGCGGGACCGGCCCGTGGGGCGCGGGGCCCTGGCGGGGCGGCACCGGGCGCGGCGCCACCGGCCGCATCACCGCGGTGTGCTCCTGCGGCGCCCCGGCTCCGTACGGGGCCTGCGCCTGGTACTGGGCGCCCGCCGTGTAGCCGCCGCGCGGCGGCACGGGGCCGGCCTGCTGCGGGATGTGCGGCACCGGGCCCTGCGGGTAGCCGGAGTGCTGCGGCATGCCGCCCGGGTAGCTGGCCGGCATGCCGGCGGCCGGGGTGTGCCCCGCCTGCGGGTACGCGGGCGGCGGGGCGGAGGCGGAGGGGAGCGCGGGCAGCGCGGGCAGGCTGCTGCGGCTCTCGTAGGGCGCGGGGACCCGGATGGGCGCGATCTGCGGGGTGCCCCGCTCAGCGACAAGGCTGTCGTAGATCGGAGTGTCGGCGAAGGACGGCGAGTAGTAGCCGCCCCCGTATGCGCTGCGGGGGGTGGTCATGACCATACGGTATGCCTAGCGGCGCCCGGCCGGGAGCCCGGTCGGCGGGGTAATTTGCGCGAGTTCGATGACGGGTGTTCCCCAATGCGAGCGAAACTATGAAAAACGGTCGCGAAGGGTCTGAGGAATCATGTAAAGGCCCCAGGCCCCTTGGGAATTGGCGGAAGAGGGCGTTCCGAGGAGGGGGCGGTAATGGGGTCGGCGGGCGCCGGCGGGGCGTTCCGCGGGCGGCCCCGTGCGGGGCCGCCCGGAAGTTCCGGATTCGGGTTCGCCGGGTGCCGGTGGATGTGTCGGGATTGGCGGCCGTGCGGTTATTCCACCGGAGAATGAGGAGCTTCTTCGCGGGCCGGTTCCGCGGGCGCGGCGGTGCCGCCGGGCGCCAGCAGCTCCTCGTAGACGGCCTCCACCGCGCGCTGCGCCCCCGCCGGGTCGAAGTGCCGGGCGCGCTCGCGGGCCGAGGCGGACACCCGGGCGCGCAGCGCGGGCGTGGAGGCCAGCCGGCCCAGGGCGACCGCCAGGGCCTCGGCGTCACCGGGGCGGACCAGCAGGCCCTGCGCGCCGTCGGTCAGCACCTCGGCCACCCCGTCCACCCGGGTGGCCGCCGACGGCAGGCCCCACGCCATGGCCTCGAGCAGCGCCACCGGCAGGCCCTCCTCGCGGGAGCTGAGCGCGAACACGTCCAGCGCGGGCAGCAGGGACGGCGCGTCCGCGCGCTCCCCGGCGAACACCACCGCGTCGCGCAGGCCCAGCGACGCGGCGTGGCGGCGCAGACCCGCCTCCAGCGGGCCGGAACCGACCAGCACCAGCACCGTGCCGGAGTGGTTGCGGCGCATCAGGGCGTACGCGTCCAGCAGGGTGCGGTGGTCCTTGCGCGGGGTGAGGGCGCCCACCGCGCCGATCACCACCGCGTCCCCGGGCAGCCTCAGGGCCCGGCGGGCGAGGATCCGGGCGTCGTCGGCGGGCCCGGCGGGCGAGGCCGGCCAGTGGGGCACGACGCGTATCCGGTCCCGGCCCGGGCGGACGCTCGCGGCCACCGTCCGGGACACGGCGAGCACGGTGCCGCCGCGGCGCAGCGTCACCGCGTCCGCCAGCCGCGCCGGCAGCCGGTGGCGGTGCCACAGCCGGTTGCGGGTGTGCACCAGGACGGTGCCCGACCGCCGCCCGCGCACCAGGAGCCGGGCCGCCGCGGCGGGCACCGGGGCGTGGGTGTGCACCAGCGCGTAGCGGCGCCGCTCCAGCAGGGCGCGCAGCCGCAGCGGCCACAGCGCCCCGGTCAGCCGGTGCACCGGCACGCCCGCCTTGTCGAGCTCGGGGAGCAGCGCTTCGCCGCCGCGCCCGAGGTGGGCCACCTCGATCTCGTAGCGGGAGCGGTCGGCGTGGCGGGCGCCGGTCACCAGCAGCCTCCCCGGGCCGTCGGCGGCGAGGCCGTCCGTCAGCCACAGCACCCGCACCCGCTCACCGTCCGCGCCCCCGCGGAGCCCGCCGCCGTCAACCGCGCTCCCGGTCTCCCGGGCCCCGCCGTGCGCCGCGGTGCCGCCGGCCCGTGCGGTGCCGCCGGTCCCCGCGCCGTCCCGGCCCGCTTCCCTCTCGCCCACCCAGCCCTCCAACCCGGTGCCCGCCGCCGCGCGAGCGGGGCCGCGCCCCGCCGCCCCGCGGCCGCCTCGGGCGTTTACGTATCGCACAGCAGCGCCTTGCGGTAGAAGGCGACCATCAACTGGGACACCCGCTCGATGGTGTAGTGCCGTAAGAAGTGGTCGCGCGCGGCCTCGGCCCGCTTGGCGGCCGCGTCCCGGTGGGTGAGGGTGTCCAGCAGCGCCGCGTGCAGGTCGGCGGGGCGCTCGGGCGGCACCAGCAGGGCGTGCTCCTCGGAGCCCACGGTCTCGCGCAGCGGCGGCACGTCGGAGGCGACCAGCGGCACGCCCACGCCCATGGCCTCCATGGCGGTGCCGCTCATGGCCTCGCCGCGGGACGGCACGGCCACGGCGTCGGCGGCGGCCATCAGGTCGTACACGTCGCCGCGCCGCCCGAGCAGGATCACCGAGCGGTCGCCGCCGCGCAGTTCGCGCAGTTGCGGGGTCTGCTCGTCCTCCTCGCCCGCCAGCAGCAGCACCGCGTCGGGCACCCGGCTCCGCACCAGCGGCCAGCAGCGCACGAGCACGTCGAGGCCCTTGTGGTACTGCTGCCGGGCGGCGGCGAGCACCACCGGGGTGTCCCGGGCGAGCCCCAGGGCGGCGCGGGCGGCGGCGCGGCGCTCCTCGGTCACCGTGCCCAGTTCCCTGGGGTCCCGCCCGCGCGGCACGACGTCGATGCGGCGCGGGTCCACGGCCAGCCGGCGGGCCATCACGGTCGCGGTGTACCGGGTCAGCGCGTGGAAGCGGCGCACGCCCACCGCGGTGACCGCGTCCGCGGCCTGGGCCGCCCGCACCCGCCAGGGCCGCACCCCCGCCGCGGCCAGGTGCTCCGGGCCGTAGGCGGGGGTGACCAGGTCGGAGATGACCGGCACCCGGGCGGCGTTCGCGGCGGCCCGGCCCGCCAGGTCGGCCTCGTACAGGGTGGTGTGCACCAGGTCGGGGCGGCGGCGCCGGATCAGGGAGCGCAGCCCGGCCGCGCGCCGCAGCCTGCCGCCCCGCTCGACGCAGAACAGCGAGGCGCCCGCCTCGGCGAGCTCCTCCTGGACCCCGTCCGCCGCCCGAAGATAGGCCACGTCGAGGGCCACCCCGGCGCGCACCAGGTGCGGGGCGGTGGCGGCCAGCGCCCGCCCGGCGCCTTCCGTGCGGCTCAGGCTGTCGATGACGTGCAGAACATGCATGCTGCTTGACCCCCTCCTCGCACGCGAACCGCAACAGCATTCCAGGACCGGCCGCGACCGGAGAGCGCAACCCCCGAAGAACCGGTGGGGGGCGTCCGAAATCCACCGGATCCCGTCCGAGTTCACCGCGGCCCCGCCGCGCCGGCGCCCGGCCGGGCCCGCCGTCGCGGAACGGCTCCCGACGGGCTCCTTCCCGCCCGGCCGCGCCGCTTCGCTAGGGTGGCGTATCCGCGCCAGACGGGCACCGACGCCGCCCATCGGCCACCGGGGTCCTCGCATCCGCGTCCTCGGCGGCGTCCACCCGCGGACGGACGCGGACGGACGGTCGAACCAGGGGGACCTCGATGTCAATGCGAAAAGGGACGAACGTGGCCGTGCCGGCTTCCTCGGTACGGGTGGAGCTGGGCTGGCAGGCCGGGCCGGGGGTGCCGGACGTGGACGCGTCGGCGCTGCTGCTGGCCGCGGGCAAGGTCAGGTCGGACGCGGACTTCGTCTTCTACAACCAGCCGCGGCACGCCTCGGGCGCGGTGCGGTACGAAGGGAAGCAGCCCTCGCCCGCCACGGTCACCGACACCCTGATCGTGGACCTCGCGGCGGTGGAACCGGCGATCGAGACCATCGTGCTGGCCGCGTCCGCCGACGGCGGCACCTTCGGTCAGGTGCCGGGGCTGCACATCCGCGTGCTGGACGCGGGCAACGGAGCGGAGCTGGCCCGGTTCGACAGCACGGACGCCAGCGTGGAGACCGCGTTCCTGCTGGGTGAGCTGTACCGGCGGCAGGGCGCGTGGAAGTTCCGCGCGGTCGGCCAGGGGTACAGCACCGGCCTCGCCGGGCTCGCCACCGACTTCGGCATCAGCGTGGACGACGAGCCCGCGCCCCAGCCGCAGGCCCAGGTGCCGCCGCCCGCGCCGCAGGCACCGCAGGCACCGATGCCGCCCGCACCCACCCCGGCCTACGGCACCCCGCCGCCCCCGCAGGCCCCGATGCCGCCCGCGCCGACGTTCGGCGGCCAGGCCCCGGCCCCCGCGCCGATGCCGCCCGCCCCGACCCCGGCGTACGGCACCCCGCCACCCCCGCAGGCCCCGGCCCCGATGCCGCCCGCGCCCACCCTGGCGGGGCAGCCGCCGGCGCCGCCCGCCCCGCCGGCCCCCGCCGCCCAGCCGGTGCGGCTCACCAAGGTCACCCTGACCAAGGAGTCGCCGACGGTCTCCCTCACCAAGCAGGGCGGCACCTCGGGCACGATGCGGGTGAACCTGAACTGGGAGGTGCACAAGCAGTTCTCCGGCTGGATCCGCAAGGCGGGCCGCACCTTCGCCGGCCACTCGGACCTGGACCTCGACCTGTGCGCGATGTTCGAGCTGGTGGACGGCAGCAAGGGCATCGTGCAGGCGCTCGGCAACTCCTTCGGTTCACTTCAGCAGCCGCCGTTCATCCACCTGGACAGGGACGACCGCACCGGCGCCGTCGCCAGCGGCGAGAACCTCACCATCAGCCTGGACCACAAGGACCTGTTCCGGCGGATCCTCATCTTCGTCTACATCTACGAGGGCGCCCGCAGCTTCGCCAACCTGCACGCGACCGTCACCCTGTTCCCGCAGCACGGCGCCCCGGTGGACTTCTCCCTGGACGAGTGCACCACCCCGTCCCAGGTCTGCGCGCTCGCCCAGATCACGAACGTGAACGGCGAGCTGATCGTGCAGCGCGAGTCGCGGTTCTTCATCCCGGAGCGCGGGGTGAGCCCGCAGCGCACGATCGACTACGCCTACGGCTGGGGCCTGAACTGGACCCCGGGCCGCAAGTAGCCGCGGCGCGTGAGCGCTCGGGAACCACGCGGGCGGTTACGTAGGGGACAGTCCCGCGCCACTCGGCCGCGGTTCCGCACCGGTCCGGGCCCGCCCGGCGCGCCGCCGAGCGCGGCGGGCGGCTCCACCACGGGGGCGCGGCCGTCCCGCCGTGCCGTGCGCCGGACGCCGCGGCGCCCCGGCCCGCAGGCCGCGCGCCCTCTCCGGCCGCCCCCCGAGGCCCGCGCGGCGCGGCCCCCCCCCTCCCGCGCCGGGCTCGCTTCCCGCCGTCACGGCCCCTCCCGCCCACCACGCCGCCCGCCGGGCCGCGCCCCCGCCCCTCCACCCGGCGCCGGGCGCCCCGCGCCCGCGCCCCCGTCCACCGTGGCACCGCCCCACCGCCCGGGACGGCCCCTCGGCGCCCCGCCACGCCTCCGTGCGATCCCACACCCCCATGCCCGTCCCTGTTTGACTTTGATCGCTTTGGTTGGCCTGTGAGGGGCCGCGCATCGTAGCGGAACCCCCCGCCCCGGGGGTTACCTGTCCGTTATCTTGCCCGAAAGTGTCGAAAAACCTGGTGACGCACTCTTGACACCCCGATGGGGCGGCGGTGTGATGTGTGCTCAATTGTTCATTCGTGTTGGCTTCTATTGGAGCCTTCTGTGGAGGCAAGGATGCCGAACCACCTGTTCTCGTCGTCCACGAGTGTCACGCGGGACCTCTCCCGCCGGAGGCTGCTCAGGGGCATCCTGGCCACGAGTGCCGCCACCGGTCTCGCCCCGGTGCTCGCCGCCTGCGGAGGCGGGGGCGGCTCCGACGGCAAGAGCGTCAGCCTCGGCTCGAACCAGAGCGACGCGGTGCCGAGGAAGACCCTCGCCGCCGCCGTGAAGACCTTCGAGAAGGAGAGCGGCCTCAGCGTCAAGACCAACACGGTCGACCACAACTCCTTCCAGGAGCAGATCAACAACTACCTCCAGGGCCGCCCGGACGACGTGTTCACGTGGTTCGCCGGCTACCGGATGCAGTTCTTCGCCTCCCGCGGCCTGGTCGGGGACATCTCCGACGTCTGGGCGAAGATCGGCGGCAACTACAGCGAGGCGATGAAGAAGGCGTCCACGGGCGAGGATGGCAAGCAGTACTTCGTGCCGCTGTACAACTACCCGTGGGCCGTGTTCTACCGCAGGTCCGTCTTCGAGCAGCGCGGTTACCAGCCGCCCGCCACCTACGACGAGTTCAAGGCGCTCGCGGCGAAGATGAAGAAGGACGGGCTCACCCCGATCGCCTTCGCCGACAAGGACGGCTGGCCCGCCATGGGCACGTTCGACTACCTCAACATGCGGGCCAACGGCTACGACTTCCACGTCAACCTGATGGCCGGCGAGGAGTCGTGGACCGACCCCAAGGTCAAGCAGGTCTTCGAGCTGTGGCGCGAGATCATGCCGTACCACCAGAGCGGCTCGCTCTCGCGGACCTGGCAGGAGGCCGCGCAGTCCCTGATGCAGAAGAAGACCGGCATGTACGTCATGGGCTCGTTCGTGAACCAGCAGTTCACGCAGGACGCCGACGACCTGGACTTCTTCCCGTTCCCCGAGGTCGACTCCGCCATCGGCACCGGTGCGGTCGAGGCCCCCATCGACGGCTTCATGATGTCCAAGAAGCCCAAGAACGCCGAGGGCGCCAAGCAACTGCTGGAGTTCTTCGCCAAGGCTGCCACCCAGGAGGCGTGGCTCGAGAGCGACCCGAGCAACGTGGCCGCCAACAGCAAGGCCGAGACCTCCGGCTACACGCCGCTCCAGAAGAAGTGCCAGGAGCTCATCGCCAACGCGCAGAACATCTCGCAGTTCCTGGACCGCGACACCCGCCCCGACTTCGCCTCCACGGTGATGATCCCGTCCTTGCAGAGCTTCGTCCGCGAGCCCGGGAACGCCGACGGGATCCTGAAGGACATCGAGAAGCAGAAGAAGAGCATCTTCACCAGTTGACCGCCGCCCGGCCCCGCCGGAGCCCAGCCGCCGGGCCGGGCTCCGGCGCTTCCACGGCCGCCCCACCCATGCCCGAGGAGCCCGCCCTCTCATGGCAAGCACCACCGCACCCGAGAAGCCGCCCAAAGCCCCGCGGGGCCGCCGCCGGAGCCGCAACACCAGGCTAGGCGCCCGCGACCGCGCCGTGCTCGGCGTGATGATCGGCATACCCGCCCTGATCCACATCGCGCTGGTGTGGCTTCCGGCGCTCGGTTCCGTCCTGCTGTCGTTCACCCGCTGGGACGGCATCGGAGGGTTCGACACCATCGAGTGGGTCGGATTCGAGAACTACGACAACGTCTTCACCAACTACCCGCCGTTCGAGCCCGCGCTCAAGAACAACCTGATCTGGCTGATCTTCTTCCTGATCGTGCCGACCACCTTCGGCCTGTTCCTCGCCGTCCAACTGGACAAGAACATCAAGGGCAGCCGGTTCTACCAGAGCGCGATCTACCTGCCGGTCATGCTGTCGCTGGCCATCGTCGGCTTCATCTGGCAACTGGTGTACTCGCCCGAGCAGGGCCTGCTCAACAACCTCCTCGGCCGCACCGAGGACGGCGAGATCATCGACTGGCTCGGCGACCCCGACCTCAACCTGTGGGCCGTGCTGATCGCCGCGAGCTGGCGGCACGTCGGCTACATCATGATCCTGTACCTGGCCGGCCTGAAGAGCGTGGACCCCTCGCTGCGCGAGGCCGCCGCCATCGACGGCGCCAGCGGCCGCCAGGCGTTCTGGCACGTGATCTTCCCGGCGCTGCGGCCCGTCAACGTCGTGGTGATCGTCGTCAGCGTCATCGACTCGCTGCGCGCCTTCGACATCGTCTACGTGATCAACGGGGGCACCAACGGCCTGGAGCTGCTGTCCGTGCTGGTCACCAACAACATCATCGGCGAGGCCAGCCGCATCGGCTTCGGCTCCGCCCTCGCGGTGATCCTGCTGTTGATCTCGCTGAGCTTCATCATCCCCTACGTCAGGTCCATCTTCCGGGAGCAGCGATGACCACGACCGCCTCGCACAGCGGCACGGCGCCGCACGCCCCGGCCGCCCCGCCCGGCAAGCGCCCGCCCCGGGCCAAGCCGGCCAGGATCGCGCTGCACGCGTTCCTGATCCTCACCACGCTGTCGTTCCTGGCGCCGCTGCTGTGGGCCTTCTACACCTCGCTGCGCCCGTACTCGGACACCGCGGAGAACGGCTACTTCTCCCTGCCGAGCACGCTCAACTTCGACAACTACACCAACGCGTGGGAGCAGGCCGAGCTCGGCCACTACTACGTCAACACGCTCATCGTGGCGGTGCCGGCGCTGCTCCTGGTGCTGTTCCTGTCGTCGTTCGTGGCGTTCGGGGTCTCCCGCTACTCGTGGCGGGGCAACATCGCGCTGCTCATCCTGTTCACGGCCGGCAACCTGCTGCCGCCGCAGGTGCTGCTCACGCCGCTGTACCGGATCTACAACGAGATCACGCTGCCGGAGTACATGAGCGACTCGCTGTCGCTGTACGACTCCTACTGGGGCATCATCGCCATCCACGTGGCGTTCCAGATGGGCTTCTGCACCTTCGTGCTGTCCAACTACATGAAGACGATCCCCTACGAGCTCACCGAGGCCGCGACCGTGGACGGTGCCAGCGTCTGGCGGCAGTACTGGCAGATCATCCTGCCGCTGTGCCGCCCGCCGCTGGCCGCGCTGGCCACGCTGGAGTTCACCTGGATCTACAACGACTTCCTGTGGGCGCTGGTGCTGATGCAGACCGGTGAGAAGCGGCCCATCACCTCGGCGCTGTCCAACCTCCAGGGCGTGTACTTCACCGACAACAACCTCATCGCCGCGGGCTCCCTGCTCGCCGCCATCCCCACCCTGATCGTCTACTTCGTGCTGCAACGGCAGTTCATCGGCGGTCTCACCCTGGGCGCGAGCAAGGGCTGAACCGCGACCTCTCCCCGGGGTGCCGTGCCGCGCGAAGCGGTACGGCACCCCGCCGCCATGCCACCGGCCCGCACGGCCCGGCGCACCACCACCGGACGGAAGCCACGTGACCGACATGACCCCACTCGCCCACCTGCGCGGCCCGAACAGCAGCTTCGTCGCCGACCCCGCCACCGGCGCCGTACTGCACTGGGGCGCCCCACTGGAGGACGCCGACCTCGCGGGCCTGCGCACCGCCGTCGCCCCGGCCCTGCCCAACGCCGTGGTGGACGTCGCCGTGCCGCCCGGCCTCGCCCCGCAGGAGGCGGCCGGCTTCACCGGGCTGCCCGCCGTCACCGGCCGCCGCGCCGACGGCACCGCCTGGTCCCCGCGCTTCTCGCCGCTGCGGCACACCGCCACCGGCGGCACCCTCACCGTGGAGGCCGCCGACGCCGCCGCCGGGCTGCGGCTGACGGTCGAGGCCGTGCTCACCGGCGACGTCCTCGCCGTCACCCTGACCCTGGCCAACACCGCGGACACCCCGTACCACCTCGACGGCCTGGTGGCGACCCTGCCGCTGCCCGCGCAGGCCGACGAGGTGCTGGACTTCACCGGCCGCTGGTGCCGCGAGTGGCACCCGCAGCGCCACCGCCTCGGCCTCACCGCCCTGGTGCGGGAGAACCGGCGCGGCCGCACCTCCCACGACAACCCGCCCATGCTGGTGGCGGGCACCCCCGGCTTCGCCGAGCGCGAGGGCGAGGTGTGGGGCGCGCACCTCGGCTGGAGCGGCAACCACCACTTCCGGGTGCAGCGCCTGGCCACCGGCGACGTCCACCTCCAGGCCGGGGAGCTGCTGCTGCCCGGCGAGGTGGTGCTGGCCCCCGGCGCCGCCTACCGCTCGCCGACCCTGTACGCGGCCTACTCCGGCACCGGCCTCGGCGCGATGAGCGCGGCCTTCCACTCCTATCTGCGCGGCCGCCCCGGCCACCCCGCCACCCCCCGCCCGGTGATCGTCAACACCTGGGAGGCGGTGTACTTCGACCACGACATGGACCGGCTGCGGCACCTGGCCGACACCGCCGCAGCGCTCGGCGTGGAGCGGTTCGTGCTGGACGACGGGTGGTTCCGGCACCGCCGGGACGACACCGCGGGCCTGGGCGACTGGTACGTGGACGAGGGCGTGTACCCCGACGGGCTCACGCCGCTGATCGACCACGTGCGGGGCCTGGGCATGGAGTTCGGCCTGTGGGTGGAGCCGGAGATGGTCAACCCCGACTCCGACC
The DNA here is from genome assembly GCF_054782095.1 of Streptomyces capparidis. Taxonomy (NCBI): domain Bacteria; kingdom Bacillati; phylum Actinomycetota; class Actinomycetes; order Kitasatosporales; family Streptomycetaceae; genus Streptomyces; species Streptomyces capparidis. Next base: position 45,266 of record NZ_BAAGTD010000039.1, read on the forward strand.
TGTACCGGGCCCACCCCGAGTGGGCGCTCGCCGCGCCCGGGTACGAGCCGGTCACCGGGCGGAACCAGCTCGTGCTCGACCTGGCCCGCCCCGAGGCGTTCGCCCACATCCTCCAGCGCCTGGACGCGCTGCTCACCGAGTACGACATCGCGTACCTGAAGTGGGACATGAACCGCGACCTGGTGCAGGCCACCGGCGCCGACGGGCGGGCCGGGGTGCGGCGCCAGACCCTGGCCTACTACGCGCTGACCGCGGAACTGCGCGCCCGCCACCCCGGGGTGGAGATCGAGAGCTGCTCCTCGGGCGGCGCCCGCGCCGACTTCGCCGCGCTGGAGCACACCCAGCGCATCTGGACCTCGGACTGCAACGACGCCGCCGAGCGGCAGGTCATCCAGCGCGGCTTCTCCCACTTCTTCCCGCCCGAGCTGATGGGCGCGCACATCGGCCCGCCCCGCGCCCACACCACCGGGCGCGTCCACGACCTCCAGTTCCGCATCGCCACCGCACTGTTCGGCCACTTCGGCATCGAGTGGGACGTCACCGAGGCGCCGGAGGCGGACCGGGCGGTCATCGCGGAGGCCATCGCCGCCTACAAGCGGCTCCGCCCGCTGCTGCACTCCGGCACCGTCCACCGGCTGGACGGCCTCTCGCACGGCGTGGTCGCGCAGGACCGCTCCCACGCGCTGTTCGCCCACGTGGCCGACGGGACGACCCCGACGATGGTGCCCCCGCCGCTGCGCCTGCCCGGCCTCGACCCCGACCGGCGCTACGCGGTGCGGCACCTGCGGCTCGGCGACCCGGGCTTCGGCCCGCACAAGGCGCTGCCGCCGTGGCTCACCGCCGAGCCCGAGCTCACCGGCCGCCAGCTCGCCGCGCACGGCCTGGCGCTGCCGCCGCTGAACCCCGAGCACGTGCTGCTGGTGGAGTGCGAGGCGCGGTGAGGTGACGGGCCGCCCCGCGCGCCGCCGGCGCGCGGGGCGGCTCCGGGGCGGCCCATGACCGTCTCGGTCAAGCGTTTGGCTGCCGGAAGCATGTGCAGGCCGGGGTGACATCCATAAGGTCGAACCGACGTTCCACGATCGGAAGGATGTCACCATGGCCGAAACGGCCCGTCAGCCCTCGGCCCGGCGCGCCCGCGCGGCGGGCGGCACGCAGGCCGCGGCCGGGGGTGTCGCGCCGAGGAGCCTCCCGCCGCGCCCCGCCGTGCACACCCCGGCCGACCTCGCCCTCATCGAGGCGGTTCCGCTCGCGGAGCAGGGCCTGCCGGCCGGCGTCCACGACCTGGTGCTGGCCGCCGCGGCCACCTACGGGGACGCGCCCGCGCACACCCACCTGGCCAGGGGCGGCGGGCGGGCCGTGGAGACGCTGACCTTCCGCGACCTGGCCGACCGGGTCACCCGGGTCGCCCGCGCGGTCGCCTCGCTCACCGAGGGCGTCGCCCGGCCCGTGACCTCCCTGCTGCTCCCGAAGGGCCCGTGGACCCTGCCCGCCCAGTGGGGCGCGCAGGCCGCCGGGGTGGCCAACCCCGTCAACCCGTCGCTGACCGACGACCACCTGCTCGGCCTGCTCCGCGCCGCCGGGACCCACGTCCTGGTGGTGCCCTCCGACCGCAGCGACCCGGCGCGGCACAGCCGTCTCGCCGCGCTGGCCCGGCACCTGCCCACGCTGCGGGCCGTGCTGACGGTGGACGCCCCACCCGTCTCCGGCGGCGTCATCCCGGTCCGCCCGGCGCGCTGGCCCGTGCCGGTGCGCGCGCTGAAGGAGGCCGTCGCCGAGCACGACGGCGCGCCCGAGCCCGCACCCGGGTCCGGCGCCGCCCCCGGCGACCTGTGCGCGCTGTTCCACACCGGCGGCACCACGGGGCGGCCCAAGCTGGCCGCGCACACCCACCGCAACGAGATCTACACCGCCTGGGCGCTGGCCTGCGTGCTGGACCTGTCGCCCGGCGAGACGCTGCTGTGCGGGCTGCCGCCCTCCCACGTCAACGCCGCCCACGCCACCGGGCTCGGCCCGCTGATGGCCGGCGTCCACGTCGTCCACCTCGGCCCCGAGGGCTTCCGCGACACCGAGGCCGTCGCGGACCTGTGGCGGATCATCGCCCGCCACCGCGTGGTGACCTTCCCCGCCGTGCCCACGGTGCTCGCCGAGCTCACCCGGGTGCGGGTGGACGCCGACATCTCCCGCCTGCGGCACGTCTACTCCAGCGCGGCGCCGCTGCCGGACGCCGTGCGCCGCGCCTTCGAGCGCCACTGCGGCCGTCCCGTGCTCCAGGGCTACGGCCTGACGGAGGCCACCTGTGTGAGCACCCTCACCCCGCCCGCCGCGGACGCCCCCGAGGGCACCGTGGGCGCCCGGCTGCCCTACCAGGAGCTGCGCGTCGTCGGCCCCGGCGGCGGCCCGGCCGGCCCCGGGGAGCCCGGCCGCATCCAGGTCAGGGGGCCCAACGTGTTCCCCGGGTACTGGGGCGAGGCGCCCGGTGACCCCGTGGACGGCGACGGCTGGCTGGACACCGGGGACCTGGGCACCGTCCGCGACGGCTGGCTGTTCGTCACCGGCCGCACCAAGGACGTCATCATCCGCGGCGACCACAAGGTGGACGCGGGCGCCGTGGAGGACGTGCTGCTGGCCCACCCCCGGGTGGTGGCCGCCGCGGCCGTGGGCCGGCCCGACCCGCACAGCGGCGAGGTGCCCGTCGCCTACGTGGTGCTCGGCCCCGGCCCCGGCGTCCCGCGCGAGGAGCTGCTGGCGTGGGCGGGCGAGCACATCGGCGAGCGGGCCGCCGTGCCCAGGGACGTGTGGGTGTGCCCGGGCCTGCCGCTCACCCCGGTCGGCAAGGTGAACAAGGCCCGGCTGCGCGAGGACGCCGCCGTGCGGGCCGCCCACGACCTGCTGCGGGAGCGCTTCCCCGGCGTCAACCCCGAGCTGTCCGCGGCCACCGGCACCGGCGGGCGGATCGAACTCACCGTCACCCCCGGGCCGGTGCCCGAGGAGATCCTGGACGCGCTCGCCGACCTGCCGCTGACCGTGCGGGGCGCCGAGCCCGAGGCCCCGGACCCCGGCGAGGACACCGCGGGACCGCGGAGCACGGCCTGATGCCCCCGCGGGGCCGCGTCCGGCGGGGCGCGTTCGGCGCACGGTGGTGGCCAAACCGCACCGGGGCGCGGTGAAGTAGGAACAGCCACCCGCGGAACGGCGTGCTCCGTTCCGCGCCCGGCCACCCCGCACGCACCCGGCACGAAACCCCGCACCACCCCGGGCGCCGCCCGCAGGCGGCGCCCGGCGCCCACCCGCCCTCCAACCCACCAGGGGCCGCCGACATGGACAAGCGGACGGACAGGCAACCACCGTGGTACCGGCAACTGGACGCGGGCCAGTGGAAGGCGTTCGGCGCGGCATGGCTGGGCTATCTGCTCGACGGCTTCGACTTCGTCCTGATCACCTTGGTCCTCACCGAGGTCGCCGACGACCTGGGCCTGACCCTCACCGAGGCGGCGAGCCTGGTCTCGGCGGCGTTCGTCACCCGCTGGTTCGGCGGGCTCGCCCTCGGCGCGCTCGGCGACCGGTTCGGCCGGCGGCCCGCCATGATCGTGAGCATCCTGTGCTACGCGGTCGGCACCGGCCTGTGCGGGTTCGCCTGGGACTACTGGTCCTTGTTCGTCTTCCGCGCCGTCGTCGGCCTCGGCATGGCGGGCGAGTACGGGTCGAGCACCACCTATGTGATGGAGCACTGGCCGCCGCGCATGCGCAACCGCGCCAGCGGCCTGCTGCTGTCCGCCTACCCGATCGGCGCCGTCCTCGCCGCCCGCGCCTACGAGGTGCTGGTCCCCGAGTTCGGCTGGCGGTCGCTGTTCTACCTGGGCATCCTGCCGGTGGCCCTGGCCCTGTGGCTGCGCCGCGCCCTGCCGGAGGCGGAGGAGTGGACCCGCGAGGTCGGGCGGGGCGGCGCCCGGGCCGCGGAGGCGACCAGCGCCTCCGCGCTGCTGAACCGCCGCTGGGCGTGGGCCAACGTCGTGGTGACGGTCGTCATCGCCACCGGCCTGGTGCTGATCTTCTCCGGGAACGCCGGGCCCTGGTACCCGCTGTTCATCGCGCTGAGCGTGCTGGGTTTCGTGGCGTTCGCCGCGCAGATCAGCGGGCACCTGTGGCCCATGGCGGTGGCGCTGATGCTCACCGTCTTCAGCGCGTTCCTGTACTCCTGGCCGGTGCAGTCCCTGCTGCCCACCTATCTGAAGACCGAGCTGGGCTACGACCCCGGCCAGGTCGCGGACGCGCTGACCTGGGCGGGCCTGGGCTACGCCGCCGGGTCGTGCCTGGCCGGGATCCTCGGCGACCGCCTCGGCACCCGCGTCACCTACGTCGGCGGGCTGCTGCTGTCCCTGCTGTTCGTCTTCCCTGCCTTCGCCCTCGACTCCGGCAGCGTCGTGCTGATGTGGCTGCTGCTGTTCGTGCTCCAGGCCACCGGCGCCGGGGTGTCCGGGCTGCTGCCGAAGTACATCGGCGGGCACTTCCCGGTGCGGCTGCGCGCCGCCGGCCTCGGCTTCACCTACAACGTCGGCGCGCTCGGCGGCGCGGTGGCGCCCGTGCTGGGCACCCGGGTCGCGGACCGGATCGGCCTCGGCCCCGCGCTGGCGTGGCTGGCGGCCGGGCTCACCCTGATCACCGCGGCTCTGGTGGCGGGGAACTTCGCGGCGCGGGTCGGACGGCTGTGCGAGGCGCGGGGTAGGTCCGGCCCTTCCACGCCGCTCCCCGGCCCCGCCGGTGCGCAACCGCCGAGTCGACCGTCATCAGCAGATACAGAGCCGCGGTGAACGGCAGCAGCGGCGCCAGCCACGGCGGCTGCCGGTGGTACCGCAGCATCGGCAGGTACGTGCCCGCCATCAGCAGCCACGCCGCCGCGCCCGCCACCGCCGGCACCGGCTCCCCGGCCGCCGCGCCGGCGAGCGCGGCCACCGGCGGCACCAGGTAGACGAGCGCCAGCGCCAGCACCGTCCCCACCAGCAGCGCGACGCTGTGCCGCAACTGCGCGAAGGCGCTGCGCGACACCATCCGCCACAGCTCCGCCAGCCGCGGATAGGGGCGCACGCTGACCACCCGCGCCTCGCCGTCCGGCTCCGCGAGCCCCAGCCAGATCCGGCCGCCGGAGCGCTTGACCGCGCGCGCCAGCGCCACGTCGTCGATCACCGCGTCCCGGAACGCCGCGGGCGCCCCGGCGCGCTCCAGCACCGAGCGCCGCACCAGCACACAGCCGCCCGCGCACGCCGCCGTGCGCGCCCCCGGCCGGTTCACCCGGCGGAACGGGTACAACTGCGCGAAGAAGTACACGAACGCGGGCACGACCAGCCGCTCCCACCCGGTCTCCACCCGCAGCCGCGCCATCCGCGACACCAGGTCGAGCCCCGAGCCCTCGGCGGCCGACACCAGCGCCGCCAGCGACCCCGGGCCGTGCGCGATGTCCGCGTCGGTCAGCAGCACGTACTCGCCGTCCGCCAGGCCCACCCCGTGCCGCACCGCCCACAGCTTGCCCGTCCACCCCGGCTCGGGCTCACCGGGCGAGACCACCTCCAGCGGCAGCCCCGCGCCGCCGCCCGGCTCCCGCGCCAGTCGCCGCGCCAGCGCCCCCGTCCCGTCGTCGCTGTTGTCGTCCACCAGCACCACCCGGGCCGGGCCCGGATACCGCTGGGCCAGCAGCGAGGGCAGGCTCACCGGCAGCGTCCCCGCCTCGTTCCGCGCGGGCACCACCACCGTCACCGACGGCCACCGGGTGGGCGCGGCGGAGCGGGGCGGGGCCGGCAGGGGCCGCCAGAACAGCCCCTGGAACAGGGTGAGCCACACCCAGGACAGCAGCGACGCGACGGCGAGTGCACTGGTGAAGGTCACCCGCCGAAGTGTGCTCGCGCGGGCGCGGGCGTGTCCACGGGACCGGCCGCCGGGGCGGCGGGCGTCCCCGGTCCGGGCGAAGGGCCGGACGGGGCATCGACTAGGGTTGCCCGGGTGAAGATCGCGCTCGTTGACTCCGGAATCGGGCTGCTCGCGGCCGCGGCCGCGGTGCGACGGCTGCGCCCCGACGCCGACCTGGTGCTCTCCTCGGACCCCGGCAGCATGCCGTGGGGCCCGCGCTCCCCGCACGAGGTGGCCTCCCTCGCCCTGGCCTGCGCGCGGGCCGCCGCCGGGCACCGCCCCGACGCCGTGGTCGTCGCCTGCAACACCGCCTCGGTGCACGCCCTGGCGGCGCTGCGCGCGGAGCTGGAGCCGGACCTGCCCGTCGTCGGCACCGTGCCCGCGATCAAGCCTGCCGCCGCCGACGGGGGACCGGTCGCGATCTGGGCCACGCCCGCCACCACCGGCAGCCCCTACCAGCGCCGCCTGATCCGCGACTTCGCCGCCGGGGTGCAGGTCACCGAGGTCGCCTGCCCCGGCCTCGCCGACGCGGTCGAGCGGGCCGACACCGCCGCCGTGGACGCCGCGGTGGCCGCGGCCGCCGCGCGCACCCCCCGCGAGGTGCGGGGCGTGGTGCTCGGCTGCACCCACTACGAGCTGGTCGCGGACCGGATCGGCGCGGCGCTCGCCGGGCCCGGCGCACCGGGCGTCACCCTGTACGGCTCCGCGGACGCCGTGGCCGCGCAGGCCCTGCGCCGACTGCCCGCCGGGCTGCCCGGGGGCACCGGCGCCCTGACCGTCCTGCTCGGCGGGCGCGCCGCTGCCCTCCCGCCGGGCGCGCTCGCCTACGCCGAGGGGCGCCTGCTCGCCGGGGACGGGGACGCCGGGGACGGCGCCGCCGCCGGGAGCGGCGCCCGCCGGGCGGCCCCGCTCGGCGGGTGAGGCCGGCTCACACCCCGCCGCGCAGCCGCTGCACCGCCGGGTGCAGCCCGGACAGGATCGTCTCGAACCGCTCCCTCGAGGCGGTGGAGTGCATCCGCAGCCTGCTCAGCCGCAACTGGTGCTGGGGCCGCGCCTCGGCGAGCCGGTGGTCGAACAGGAACGCGGCGCTGTAGCCGAGCTGCTCCAGCAGCCCCTGCGCCGCGGGCACCGCGTCGCCGTCCGGGTAGGCGAAGGCGCGCGGCGGCTCGCCCAGCCAGGAGGTGAGCATCCGGTGCGCCTCGGCGATCTCGGTGCGCACCGTGGCCTCGTCGCACTGGTCGAGGCAGGCGTGCCCGAGCGTGTGGTTGCCCACCTCGATCCCGGCGTCCTTGAGCATGCGCAGCTCCCGCACGGTCAACTGCCGGTGCGGCGGCGCGGGGGAGTGCGCGGTCACCCGCAGCTCGGCGAGGATCCGGCGCCGGTCCGGGTCCGGCATGCGGCGCAGCGCCCGCACGGCGGCGGTCGCGGTGGAGGCGTTGAGCCCGCGCGCCCTGCCGCCGTGCTGCACCAGGTGGGCGGCCTCCCGCCACCAGAACGGGCGGTGGGTGCCGATGAGCTCGGCGACGACGAACACCACCGCGGGGATGCCCCGCTCGACCAGCAGCGGAAGCCCGCGTTCGAGCAGGGACGGGTCGCCGTCGTCGAAGGTCAGCAGCACGCTGTGCGGCGGCAGCGGGGTGCCGTGGGCGAGGGAGTCGGCCACCTCGGCGAGGCTGACCGGGTGCGCCGAGCGGCGCAGGCGGTCGAGCTGGGCGGCGAATCTGCGGCGGTCGTCGATCTCGTGGTACGCCAGGACCGCGAGCCGGTGCGAGGCACGGGCCCGGAAGTACGGCTGAGCCGGTGAGAAACGCAGGGCCAGGTCCCAGTGCCTGCGGCGCTTGGCCGGGACGGTAGTCAACTCCGGCAAGAGGTTCCCCCTCCTTGCGACAGCGCCGCTCAACGTACCAGCGAGTAAGGGTTCGCCGGGAGGTTGAGGAGACAAAAAACAAAGAGATATTTTGTCCCTCTACGACAACATTCCTCCGCTTGTGGCGGGACGGGTCGAAAATGTGTCCGGGTGGTGCGGAGGAGTGCGGGAGGGCGCCCCGGTCACCCGCGCGCGGTCGGAAGCCCACCGCGGGGCGTCGCCGGAAGGTGCGCGCGCCCCGTTCGAGGTTACGCTGCGAAGCATGGACCAGTCCTCCGACGAGGCCGCCCCCCGCCCCGCCCCCGCGGCCGAAGCCCCCCGGTGCGAGGACCTGGGGAGCGAGGTGTGGACGGGGCGCGCCACCAACCGCCTCCAGTGGCTCGCCGCGGCCGCGGGTGCCGGCTGCCTCGCGCTCGGCATCGAGCTCGCCGTCGGCCCCTCCTGGACGGGCAGCGTGCTGCCGGTGGTGATGTCGGCGGCGGGCTGCATCGCGGCGGGTCTGCTGGTCATCGCCGGGACGCTGGCGTTCGTCCATGTGGCGGTGCGCGTCGACCGGGAGGGACTGGAAGTGCGCTGCGGCCATCTGGGACTGCCGCGCCGCCGGTTCCGGTGGGACGAGGTGGCCGCCGTGCGGCTGGCGAAGGTCACCCCGCGCCACTGGGGCGGCTGGGGCTACCGCTGGCGCCCCGAGCGCGGCACCGCGCTGGTGGTGCGGCGCGGCCCCGGCCTGGTGCTGGAGCTGAAGTCCGGGCTGACGTTCACGCTCACCGTGGACGACGCCGAGTCCGCCGTCCGCGCGATCCAGACCTGCCTGCACCCCCCGGAGGCGCCGGGTCCGAGGTGACGGCCCGCCCCCGGCCGCGCCCGCCCGCGCACCCCGCGCCTGTCCCGCCCTCGCGCCCCCGGCCGCGCGCCGCCGCGCCCCCGGCTCCCACCTGCCCGCCGCCCTCGGCGTGCCCCTCCCGCCTCGCTGAACTCAAGCTTCACTGGAGCCTCGCGCACATTTCCTTCGCATCACTCTCCCAAGTGGATTACAAATTGCGCCAAGTGCCTTACAGTTGACGGCCAGGGTGGTTGGGGAGCCACCGGGAGGGGCGGACCACAGCCGGAGCCGGGCGTCGCCGTACGCCGCACGGCGGGTCCCCCGCGGCCGCGCCGCGGGGGACCCGGGTCCGGCCCGAAGGCGTGCTCAGCCGACCGGCAGCGGGTCCGGCTCCGCCTCCTCGGGCACGCGCTCGTCCGCCAGCAGCCGCGCCGTCGCCACGCCCGCGAGCAGCCCGGCTCCCGCCGTGACCGCCGCGTAGCTCAGCACCGTGTCCACGCTGGCCAGCGCCGCGAGGCCGGTCAGCGCCGCGCCCGCCGTCAGCACCACGGGCGTGGACCGCGACGAGCGCCACAGCGCGTACAGCATCCACAGATAGGCGCAGGCGAGCAGCCCGAGCCCGGGCACGCCCTGCTCGGCGGCCTGCTGGAGCGCGGCGGAGTGCGTCTTGCTGGTGGCGACCTGCCCGCGCGCCGCCGCGCTCTCCTCGGCGAACCTGTCGGGCCCCACCCCGCGCACCGGGTCCCGCTCCACCAGGTCGGCCGCGTCGTGCCACAGCTCCACCCGCGCCCGCGTCAGTTGCGTCTCCACCGTCGTCGCCGCGGGCAGCGCGTGCGTGGCGACGAGCAGCGTCGCGCCCACCGCGGTCAGCGCGCACAGGGCGAGCCCCGCCAGACCGGGCAGCCGCCGCGTCCTGGCGGCGGCGAGCGAGCACAGCAGCACGCCGACGGCGGCGGCGCAGCCCAGCAGCGAGCCGAGCGCCAGCGCGAGCCCGGCGGCCGCCAGCGCCAGCAGCCGCAGCCCCGTGCGCAGGCCGCGCGAGCCGGTGGCCCACGCGGCGCAGCAGGCGGCGCCCGCGGCCAGGACGAGCAGGGCCGCGTTGGCGTTGCCGTAGCCCAGGGGCGGAGCGGCGCCGTCGCCGGACAGGCCGCCGTCCGCGGCGACGACCAGGACCACGGCCACCGCGGCCGCGCCCGGCGCCGCGACGGGCAGCACTGCCCCGGCGATGCGGCCCGCCGCGTACCCCGCGACGACGGCGAGCAGGGCGAGCAGGAACCCCTCGGGGCGCGCGTCCCTCCCCATGGCGCTGATCAGCGCCCACAGTACGCAGCACACCAGGACGACGGCCCCGATGACGTCAGCGGTGCTGCTCTCCTCGCGTGACGACGGCACACTTCCGGCCACCACCGGCATCCCGTCCGACCCCCCGACACGACGCGACCCGGGGGACAAGGCCACCAGCCCCCGGTCTTCCCCCCGCTGCCCGGCCCGATCGGCACCGCCGCACGGGCACGGACGGGGTGGGGACACGGTAACGGGAAAACCACGTGGATGTGGATATGTTGCGCAGAAATGATGCGGTAGTTGGAGAAGTTGCGGCCGGGAACCGGCTCGCGCCGCACGAACGGCCGTCTCCGCGGGAGTGCTCACCGCGGGTGGGGGGCGCGCCTTCTGACGGCGCGTCGGAAGACGCCCCGCAGGGGACCCTACGACCGCCATCAAGATCGCGCAAGCGGCGCGACCGCGCCCACCTCGGCGGACGGCCGCCGGTCCGTCCCGCCGCCGGTCCGTCCCGCCGCCGGTCCGTCCCGCGGCCGGCCTCCGGCGGAAGCGGCCCCGCCCGCGCGCCGCGGCCTCAGGCCCGCTGGACCTCGGGCGCGGGAGTGTCCTCCCCGGGGCGGGGGCCGGTTCCGGACACGGCGGCGACGATCGCGTCCGCGTCCGGGTTGCGCTCCGGCAGCAGCAGCCCCAGGCCCACGTACACCACCAGCGAGGTCAGCAGCGGCGTGGCCACGAGGGTGGTGTCGGACGAGCCGTCGAGGACGAACCTGACCAGCACATAGCCGGACAGGCCGAGCGCCCAGGAGGCCAGCGCGGCCCGCGCCCCGCAGCGGCGGAACGCCGGCAGCAGGCCGAGCAGCATCGGGATGGAGATCGGCCCCATGACGGCGGCGACCAGGCCGACGATGATGCCGAGGATCCCGCCGAAGCGGTCGGCCTCGATGGCGATGAGCATGGACACGGTGATGAAGACGACCGTGCACACCCGGGCGGCGAGCAGCCCGGCCGCGGTGCTCATGCCCCGCGCCCGCGGGAGGAGCACCGGCAGGATGTCCCGGGTGACCACCGACGAGATCGCGTTGGCGTCGGAGGAGGCCATCGCCATCGTGTGGGAGAACATGCCCGCCAGCGTCAGGCCCACCAGGCCCATCGGCAGGTAGGTCTCGGCCATCAGCGCGTAGGTGTGCTCCGGGTCGGCGATCCCGGGCATCAGCAGGGGCGCGGCCACCGAGGGGAAGAGCAGGATCGCGGGCCAGATCAGGTAGAGCGCCGCGGACAGCAGCGCCGAGCGGCGGGCGGCCCGCGGGGATCCGGTGGCCATGTACCGCTGGGCCAGGTTCCACATCCCGCCGTTGTACTCGAAGATCTTCACGATCACGTAGACGGTGAGGAAGGCGGCGGTGTACGGGCCGACCAGCGGACGCGTGTGCCCGGAGGGCAGGTCCCCCCAGAGGGTGCCCAGGGCGGAGACGCCGCCGAGGCGGTCCAGCACCACGCACAGCATCACCAGGGCGGCCACGCCCTGGATGACGAACTGCCCGAAGTCGGTGAGCGCGTCCGCCCACAGCCCGCCGACCGTGCAGTAGAGCATGGTGACGACCCCGGTGAGCAGGATGCCGGTGGTCATGGGGATCCCGGCGAAGACCTCCAGCAGCACGGCCACCGACGCCCACTTGGCCGCGACGTCGAACACCTTCAGCAGCGAGCCGCTCCAGGCGAGCGCCTGCTGGGCGGGCACGCCGTAGCGCTTGGCGAGGTACTCCAGCGGCGAGGCCACGTCGTACCGTTCCCGCAGCCTGCTCCAGCGGGGCGCGAAGAGCCAGGCGCCCAGCGCCGTGCCGAAGGCCAGCGGCACGAACGCCCAGACGTAGACGGTGATGCCGTAGCTGTAGGCGACCGCGGCGAACGCGACGAAGACGGCCGCGCTGTAGCCCGACATGTGGTGCGAGATGCCGGACAGCCACCAGGGCATCCGGCCGCCGCCGGTGAAGTAGTCGCTCACGTCGCTGACCCGGCGGTGCGACCAGACGCCGATGAGCAGCATCACCAGGAAGTAGCCGCCGATGGCGACCCAGTCGAGCCAGGCCATGGGACCTCCTCGGGGCGCGGGAGCGCGGGGGCGTCGCGGGGGCGCGTCGGCTCGGAAAGGGGTCGAGTCGATGCTCGAATCTTTCGGTTCTGGGTGCGGCGAGCTGCGGGGCCCAGCCCGGGGGCCAGCGTCGGGTTGGACAAGAGTGTGAACGGCCATCACTCCTGCGAATGCGACACTGGGACTGTAGGGACGCCCGTTCGGGGCGGTCAAGGGGTGTGCGGCGGTGAGTGGGCGGGCCAGCCGCGCCTCGCGCGTCCAGTGGACCGGTCCGCAAATGGCGATGAACGATTCGAAATATTCGACCTGTCGGCCGCCGTACAAGGGCCGGAACCGGGCCGCCGCAGGCGGCACACCCCGGGCGGGGACGCGCGGAGCGCGTCGGGTGCCGGCAGGTGGCGTGCGTGGCCGCCCCGGCCCCTGACGGCCGCGACCGGCGCCACCGCGCCGGCCCCGCGCACCGGAGGATCGCGCCGGCAGCCTTGATGCCCACCCCGCCCAACTGCCAGGCTGTCGGACCGTCCCGCGCACGGCGCGCACCCGAACACCCGGAAGGGGGCCGACCCACCGTGGCCGATCCGGCAGCGGCGCTCGACGACCTGGAGGCCGAAGGCCGCGAACTGGACGCCCTGGTGGCCGCGCTGCCGCCCGGCGCCTGGTCCGCCCCGACACCCGCGCCCGGCTGGACGGTCGCCCACCAGATCGCCCACCTGGCCTGGACCGACGAGGTCGCCCTGCTCGCCCTCACCGACGCCGCCAGCTTCGCCGCGCACGAGCGCGAGGCCCTCGCCGGGCCCGGCTCCTTCGTGGACGACGCCGCCGCCCTCGGCGCCCGCACCGACCCGCCCGAGCTGCTGCGCCGGTGGCGGCGGGGCCGGGACGCCGTCGGGGAGGCGCTGCGCGCCAGCCCGGCCGGGACCCGGGTGCCGTGGTACGGGCCGCCGATGAGCGTCGCCTCCATGGCCACCGCCCGGCTGATGGAGACCTGGGCGCACGGCCAGGACATCGTGGACGGCCTCGGCCTGCGCCGCGACCCCACGCCCCGGCTGCGGCAGGTGGCCCGCCTCGGCTGGCGCACCCGGGACTACTCCTACCGCGTCCGTGGCCTGACCCCGCCGGACGAGCCGTTCCGCGTGGAACTCCAGGCACCCGGCGGCGGGCGGTGGGCGTTCGGCCCCGACGACGCCCCGCAGCGGGTGACCGGGCCCGCCCTCGACTTCTGCCTGCTCGTCACCCGGCGCAGACCCCGCGCCGACCTCGCGGTGCGCGCCGAGGGGCCCGACGCCGACCGCTGGCTGGACATCGCGCAGGCGTTCGCCAGCCCCGGCGCCCTCACCGGGCCGCCCGGCGGCCCCTGAGCCCGCCGCCCGCCGGGGCACCCAGTAGGGTGCCCGTCATGGCGATGCCCGAGTTCCTGCGCGAGCTGCGGTCCCAGGTGGGCCACCGGTCGCTGTTCCTGCCCGGCGTCACCGCCGTCGTCCTCGACGCCTCCGGCCGGATCCTGCTCAACCGCCGCAGCGACACCGGGCGCTGGGCGGTGCTCGCCGGGATCCTCGAACCGGGCGAGCAGCCCGCCCACGCCGCGGCGCGCGAGGTGTACGAGGAGACGGGCGTGCGCGTCGCCGTGGAGCGGCTCGCCGCCGTCCGCACCACCGAGGAGATCGCCTACCCGAACGGCGACCGCGCCCGGTACCTCGACGTCGTCTTCCGCTGCCGCGCGGTCGGCGGCGAGGCCAGGGTGGCCGACGACGAGTCACTCGAGGTCGGCTGGTTCGCCCCCGACGCCTTGCCGACCCTCGCCGAGCGCGGCCGCGAGGCGGTCAAACTCGCCCTCGCCGAGGGTCCGGCCTGGTACGACGCCCCGCCGACCGGCCAGGGCTGACCCGCCCCGCGCTCACTCCTTCCGGTACGCGTACGCGTCCTTGGCCGCCGCCACCACCGCGTCCAGCGGCGCCCCCGCGGACGCGGTGACCAGCGCGGCCACCGCCCCCTCCACGAACGGCGCGTCCGCCAGCACCACCGGCTCCGGCAGCCCGTCCTCGTCGGCGAGCAGCGACTTCACCGTCAGCACCGCGCTGCCCAGGTCCGCGAGCACCACCACGCCCGCGCCCCGGTCCGCCTCGCGCAGCGCCGAGAGCACCAGCTCCGCGCTGGTGCCGAGCCCGCCGTCCTCGGTGCCGCCCGCCGCCGCCACCGGCGCCACGGGAGCCCGGCCGACCAGACCCGCGGCCAGCGCGGCGGTGCTCTCCGCGACCTGCCGGCTGTGCGAGACCAGCACCACCCCGACCAGCGCGTCCCCGCTCACGCCGCCTCCTCCGCCACCCGGGCCAGCGCCTCCACCAGCAGCGCAGCCGAGGTCGCCCCCGGATCCTGGTGGCCGATGCTGCGCTCGCCCAGGTAGCTGGCCCGGCCCTTGCGGGCCTGGAGCGGCACCGTGGCCCGCGCGCCCTCCGCCGCCGCGGCGGCCGCGGCCCGCAGCGCCCCCGCCCCGGCCTCGCCCCGCTCCAGGGCGGCGCCGTACGCCTCCACCGCCGGGACCAGCGCGTCCAGCATCGTCTTGTCGCCCGGCTCGGCGCCGCCGAGCTCGCGCACCCCGTCCACCGCGGCGGCCAGCGCGTCCCGCAGCGCCTCGGCGCCGACCCGCTCCTCCTGGCCGAGCGCGCGCCCCGCGCGGCGCAGCGCCGTCCCGTACAGCGGGCCCGAGGCACCGCCGACCTTGCCGATCAACTGGCGGCCCACCGCGATCAGCACCGCGCCCGGTGTGGCCGGCGGGTCGCCCTCGACGGCCGCGGAGGCGGCGGTGAAGCCCCGCTGGAGGTTGCTGCCGTGGTCCGCGTCCCCGATCGCCGAGTCCAGCTCCGTCAGCGCCGCGGCCTCGCGGTCCACGGCGGCGGTCGCCTCGGCCAGCCAGCGCCGGAAGAACCCGGCGTCGAACTGCGCGCCCATGGCTCAGCAGCCCCAGCGCAGCGCGGGGGTGCACACCGGCGCGTCCCACAGCCGCAGCAGCTCGTCGTCGGCGCGGCACAGCGTCACCGAGGCGCCCGCCATGTCCAGCGAGGTGACGTAGTTGCCCACCAGCGTGCGGGCCACCCCGACGTGCCGCTGCGCCAGCACCCGCTGCACCTCGGCGTTGAACCCGTACAGCTCCAGCAGCGGAGTGCCGCCCATGCCGTTGACCAGCGCCAGCACCGGACCGCCCGGCGGCAGGTCCTCCAGCACGGCCTCGACCGCGAAGTCCGCGATCTCCCGCGCCGTCATCATCCCGCGCCGCTCCCGGCCCGGCTCGCCGTGGATGCCGACGCCCAGCTCCAGCTCCCCGGGCGGCAGGTCGAAGGTGGGGCTGCCCTTGGCGGGCGTGGTGCACGCGCTCAGCGCCACCCCGAAGCTGCGCGAGGACTCGTTGACCTTCCGCGCCACCTCGGCCACGCGGTCCAGCGGCGCCCCGGCCTCGGCCAGCGCCCCGGCGATCTTCTCCACGAACAGGGTGGCCCCGGTGCCGCGCCGCCCCGCGGTGAAGGTGCTGTCGCGGACGGCGACGTCGTCGTCCACCACCACCTGCCGCACCTCGATGCCGTCGTCCTCCGACAGCTCGGCGGCCATCTTGAAGTTCAGGACGTCGCCCGTGTAGTTCTTCACGATGTGCAGCACGCCCGAGCCGCTGTGCACCGCGGCGGTGGCGCGGGCCATCTGGTCGGGAACCGGGGAGGTGAACACCTCACCGGGACAGGCCGCGTCCAGCATGCCCGTCCCGACGAACCCGGCGTGCAGCGGCTCGTGCCCCGAGCCGCCTCCCGACACCAGCGCGACCTTGTTCTCCACGGGCGCGTCCCGGCGGATGACGACCCGGTTCTCGACGTCCACGGTGAGCTCGGGATGAGCGGCGGCGAACCCCCGGAGCGCGTCGGCGACGACGGTCTCGGGGACGTTGATCAGCATCTTCATCGGTGCCTCCGGGCGAGCCTAGCACCTTTGGCCGAAGGATGGTCCTGTGCAGGTCAGGGCGTGTGTCGAGGGGGTCGGCGAGGGCCGGCGGAGGGCTGGCCGGGCGTCGCGCCGCGCCGTAGGCTCCGGGCATGCCGACCCCTTCCCGCCGCACCCCGCTGCGCCGCGAGCTCGACGCCTTCCGGGCCTGCCTCGACGGCGACCTGTCCGCCCCGGTCGAGCACTGCCCCGGCTGGCGACTGCGGGACCTCGCCGGGCACCTGGGCAGGGGCAACCTGTGGGCGGCCGCGGCCGTCACCGAGGGGCACGGCGACCTGCGGCCGCCCCCGCCGCCCACGGACGACGCGGCCCTGCGGCGGTGGTTCGACGAGACGGCGGCGGTCCTGCTGGCGGCCCTGGACACTGACCCGGCCGCGCCGGCCTGGACGTTCCACCCGCCGCACACGGCCGGGTTCTGGCAGCGGCGGCGCCTGCTGGAGACGCTCGTCCACCGCTGGGACGCCGAACTGGCCCTCGGCGCGCCAGGACCGCTCGACCCCGGGCTCGCCGGCGACGGGGTCGCGGAGGTGTTCGACACCATGGCGCCCCGCCAGGTCGCGCGCGGCCGCGCCCGCCCGCCCGGCCGGGCGATCCGGCTGCGCGCCACCGACACCGGCGAGGAGTGGACGTACGGCCCCGGCGCCCCCGTCGCCGAGCTCGCCGCGACGGCGGAGGAGTTGCTGCTCGCGCTGTGGGGCCGCCTGGCCGCGGACGACCCCGCGATCACCTGGAGCGGCGACCGCGAGGCCGCCCGCACGGTGCTGGCCGGGCCGCTGACGGCGTGACGGGCCGACGGCCCCGTCGCCCCGGTGCGCGCCGCCCTGACGGCCTGACGCCCTGACGGTTCGACCGCTCCGCCGTCCCTCGGGCTATGTGTGCCGGAAGGTCGCCAGCCAGGCGGGGAGTTCGGCCGGGCGGCCGCCCTCCGCCGGGAACATGGTCTTGATCGTCGCGGGGACGATGGACTCCTCCGCCCAGCCGTCGGTGAACACCGCCCGCAGGTCCTCCGGGTCGGGGCCGCGCAGGTCGGCGAGCACCTCGTCCGGCACCCCGTGCGCCGCGCCGCGCTCCGCGGCGGCCCTGCGCCCCTCGGCGGAGAGGTTCAGCAGGTGCACCAGGGCGCCCGGCCGGGTCGCCGCGTGCAGCGACCCGGCGTAGCGGGCCCGCTGGGCGTCGTCGAAGCCCTGGAGGACGCCGCACTCGACCACCGTGTCGAAGCGGGCGGGGAACGGCGAGAGGTCCAGCAGGTCGCCGACGACGAAGACCGGGTACAGCCCGCGCTCCTCCGCCCGGGCGGCGGCCGTCTCCACGGCCGCGGGGGACAGGTCCACGCCCGTCACCGCGTACCCCCGCGCGGCCAGGAACAGGCTCAGCTCCCCGGTGCCGGAGCCGGCGTCCAGGACCTCGCCTCTGACGGCCCCGGTGTCGGTCAGCGCCGCGAGCGCGGGCTGGGGCTCGCCGATGTCCCAGGGGGCGCGGTGCCCGCCGAAGGGGGAGGTGTGGGAGTAGACGGACTCGTAGAAGGCCTGAACGTGGCTCATGCGTCAGCAACATCGACCCCGCCCCCGCCCGGTGCAACGAGGCGCGCTGCCGCCGCCCCCGTTTTCCCCCGTTCGGGGGACGCTCGCGCTCCGCTCCGCGAAAGCGTGCGCCACCAGCGGATTCAAGGTTTCCCCAAGGTCTGCCCACATCGGGTGCGCCACACTGGTGCACGCAAGGCCGGCGCCGCTGAAACGGGGAGACGGGGGAGCGGAGGCCGGGAGGGCGTGGCAGCGTCGAGCCTCCGCGGGGGGACGGTTCCGCTGCCGCGCCCCGTTCGTTCGCGCACGACGGGGGACACGCACGATGACCGACGCACCGCCGAGGCCCCCCTTTCCGCCGCCACCCGCCGGCCCGCCGCCCGCCGGCCCGCCGCCCGCCGGCCCGCCACCCGCCGGCCCGCCACCCGGGGCGGACGACGCGGGCTGGCGCCCGCCGTCCGAGGGCCTGCGGTACGGCCCGCCCCCGCCGCTTCCGCGGGAGCGGGCGCGCCGCCCCGCCGCGCAGGGCCGCCGGGCGACCGCCGCCGTGGTCGCCGCGGGAGCCGCCGCCGCGGCCGTCGTCGTGGTCGTGGCGGCCCTCGCCCTGACCACGGACGGGGACGAGGGCGAGGCCGAGCCCGCGGCGCGCCCGCCCGTGGTGATCCTGCCGTCCGCCGCGCCGTCCACGCCCGCCGCCGGGCCGTCCCCCGCCGGGCCCGTCCCGCGGCCGTCCGAATCCGTGGCCGTCCCGCCGCCCGTCGAGCTGCCCGCGGAGGACCCGCCCACCTCCGCCGAGCCCTCGCCGGCGCCCGGGCCCGCCGAGGTGGTGCGCGCCTACTACGCGGCCATCAACGCCGGTGACTACCGCCGCGCCTGGGAGCTCGGCGGCGACAGCTTCGCGCCGACCTACGAGGAGTTCGCCGCGGGCTTCGCCGGCACCGAGCACGACCGGGTGCACATCCTCGGCGTGACGGGGCCCGAGGTGCGGGTGCGCATCGAGGCCGCCCAGACCGGCGGCGGGCACCGCACCTTCGAGGGCACCTACACCGTCAGCGACGGCGCCATCGTCGCCGGCGACATCCGCGAGATCGGCGGCTGACCCGCGGCGCGCCCGGGCGCACGCCGCCCGGGTCCGCGCCCCTCGCCCGCGTCCCTCGACCCGGCGCCCTCATCCCCGTGCCCCCGTCCCCCGCGCCCCTCGTCGTTCCCAATTGATGGAACACGTTCTACCGTGGCCGCCGACAGCGACCCGGACCGGACGAAGGAGGGGCCGTGCACCTGGACTACTCGCCGGAGCTGCGGGAACTGCGCACGCGACTGCGGGCGTACTTCGCCGGCTTGATGCCCGAGGACGCCACCGCCCGCCACGCGGACCCGGCGGAGCAGAAGAGGTTCTACCGCCGGACGATCCGCCGCCTCGGCGCGGACGGCTGGCTCGGGGTCGGCTGGCCCACCGAGTACGGCGGCCGGGGCATGAGCCCCGTCGAGCAGTTCGTCTTCTTCGACGAGGCCGCCCAGGCCGGGGTGCCGCTGCCGCTGATGGCGCTCAACACCGTGGGCCCGACCCTGATGGCGCACGGCAGCGACGAGCAGAAGGCGTACTTCCTGCCCCGGATCCTCTCGGGCGAGATCGACTTCGCGATCGGCTACTCCGAGCCCGACGCGGGCACCGACCTGGCCGCGCTGCGCACCCGCGCCGTGCGCGACGGCGACTCCTACGTGGTCAACGGGCAGAAGATCTGGACCACCAACGGCGACAGCGCCGACTGGGTGTGGCTCGCGGTGCGCACCGACCCGCAGGCGCCGCCGCACCGGGGCATCTCGATCCTGCTGGTCCCCACCACCGCCCCCGGCTACTCGTACACGGTCATCCGCACCCTGGCCGGGCACCACACCACCGCGAGCTACTACCAGGACGTACGGGTGCCCGCCTCCGCGCTGGTCGGACGCGAGCACCACGGCTGGCGGCTGATCACCACTCAGCTCAACCACGAGCGCGTCACCCTGGCCGCGCACGGCAACGCCGCCCTGCGCGCCCTGGCCGACGTGCGCCGCTGGGCCGCCGCCACCGAACTCGCCGACGGCCGCCGCGTCGCCGACCTGCCCTGGGTGCGGCGCACCCTCGCCCGCACCCACGCCCGCCTGGAGGCCATGCGGCTGCTGAACTGGCGGATGGTGGACGCCCTCCAGCACGGCACCCTCACCCCGCACGACGCCTCCGCCGTCAAGGTCCACGGCAGCGAGGCCCGCCGCGACGCCTACGCCGCGCTGATGGAGGTGACCGCGGCGGCGGGCCCGCTCCAGGAGGGCTCGGCGGGCGCGGTGCTCCGCGGCGAACTGGAACGCGGCTACCGCAGCGCCGTCATCTTCACCTTCGGCGGCGGCAACAACGAGATCCAGCGCGAGATCATCTCCTGGCTCGGCCTGGGCATGCCCCGAGTCCGCCGCTAGCCCCACGCCACGGCCCGGCCCGACCGGTCCGGGCCCGGTTCACCGCGACGCGGGGCGCGGACGGGCGCCGAAGGCCCACGGCGGCCCTGAGGCCGCCGCCTCACCAGCGTCCCACGCCCCCCGTGCGGCCTCCCCGCCGTCCGCGCCCTCGGCGAGGGCGCGGACGGCGGTCCCCCGAGACGCCGCCGACGTGCCCGACCCGCCCAGTCCGATGATCGGCCCCAACCGGGTCCGCGCCGCCCAGGCCGACCTGCCGCCCAGCCGCCGCAGCCCAGCCCGCCGCTCCCAGGAGCGATCCCCGACCGAACCCGCCCCCCTCCACCCCCCCGCCCCCTCACTCAAAAAACTGACGCCATGTCAGATAATCTCTTCCATCCTCCCCCTCCCTGCGGCATCCTGCGCACCATGGAGACGGAGCTGAGCAGGCGGCTCGGGATCGAGTACCCCATCTTCGGGTTCACGCCCTTCCCCGCGGTCGCCGCCGCCATCAGCAGGGCCGGCGGGCTCGGGGTCCTGGGCGCGGTGCGCTACGCCGCCGCGGGCGAGCTCGCCAAGGACCTGGACTGGCTCGACGAGCACACCGGCGGGCGGCCCTACGGCGTGGACGTGGTGATGCCCCACAAGAAGGTCGAGGGCGTCACCGAGGCCGACGTCGAGGCGATGATCCCCGAGGAGCACCGCGCGTTCGTGGCGCGGATCCTCGCCGAGCACGGCGTCCCCGAGCTCGCCGAGGGGGACCGCGCCGGCTGGCGGATCACCGGCTGGATGGAGCAGGTGGCCCGCTCCCAGGTGGACGTCGCCCTGGAGTACCCGGTGAAGCTGCTGGCCAGCGCCCTGGGCTCGCCGCCGCCCGACGTGGTGGCGCGGGCCCACGAGCGCGGCGTCCTCGTCGCCGCCCTGGCTGGCAGCGCCCGCCACGCCGAGCGGCACCGGGACGCGGGCATCGACGTCGTCGTCGCCCAGGGCTACGAGGCGGGCGGCCACACCGGGGAGATCGCCACCATGGTGCTCACCCCCGAGGTGGTGCGGGCCGTGGACCCGCTGCCGGTGCTGGCGGCGGGCGGCATCGGCAGCGGCGAGCAGATGGCGGCCGGCCTCGCCCTGGGCGCCCAGGGCGTGTGGCTGGGCTCGGTGTGGCTCACCACCAGGGAGGCGGAGCTGCGCTCGTCGGTGCTCACCGGGAAGCTGCTCGCCGCGGGCTCGGGCGACACCGTCCGCTCCCGGGCGCTGACCGGCAAGCCCGCCCGCCAGTTGCGCACCGCGTGGACGGACGCCTGGGAGGACCCGGCAGGACCCGGCCCGCTGCCCATGCCGCTCCAGGGGCTGCTGGTCGCCGACGCGGTCTCCCGCATCCAGCGGTACGAGAACCGGGACCTGCTCGGCACGCCCGTCGGCCAGATCGTCGGCCGGATGACCGAGGAGCGCTCCGTCGCCGAGGTCTTCGACGACCTCACCCGCGGCTTCGCCCGCGCCCTGGACCGGCTCAACCGCCTCGCCGGCCGCGGCTGACACCGCCCGGCGGCACACCACCACGGCAACCACCGAGGGGGCCCGCATGACCTCGAACGCCCCGAACGGCTTCTGGGCCAGGACCGCCCAGGAGCTGCGCGAGGGGAAGGCCGGCCACACCGTGCTCGTGGCGCCCGACGGGGAGGAGTGGTCCGCCGCCCGGCTGTACGCCGCGGGCAACCGCCTCGTCCACGGCCTGCGCGCGGCGGGCCTGGCCCGCGGCGACGCGTTCGCCGTGGTCCTGCCGAACGGGGCGGAGTTCCTCACCGCCTACCTCGCCGCCGCCCAGGCCGGGCTGTACCTGGTGCCGGTCAACCACCACCTGGTCGGCCCGGAGATCGCCTGGATCGTCGCCGACTGCGGCGCCAAGGTGCTCATCGCCCACGAGCGCTTCACCGACCGGGCCGCGGCCGCCGCCGACGAGGCGGGCCTGCCCGAGGAGCGGCGGTTCGGCGTCGGCGACGTGCCCGGCTTCCGCCCCTGGGCCGAGCTGCTCGACGGGCACCCGGACACCCCGCCGCGGGACCGCACCGCGGGCTGGGTGATGAACTACACCTCGGGCACCACCGGCCGCCCCCGCGGCATCCGCCGCCCCCTGCCCGGCAAGCCGCCCGAGGAGCTGTACCTCGGCGGGTTCCTCGCCTTCTTCGGCATCCGCCCCTTCGACGGCAACGTCCACCTGGTGTGCTCGCCGCTGTACCACACGGCCGTGCTCCAGTTCGCCGCCGCGTCGCTGCACCTCGGGCACCGCGTGGTGGTGATGGACAAGTGGACACCCGAGGGGATGCTGCGGCGCATCGACCGGCACCGCTGCACGCACACCCACATGGTGCCCACCCAGTTCCACCGGCTGCTCGCCCTGCCCGAGGAGGTCAGGCGGGCCTACGACGTGTCCTCCGTGCGGCACGCCATCCACGGCGCCGCGCCCTGCCCCGACCACGTCAAGCGGGCCATGATCGAGTGGTGGGGGGAGTGCGTGGAGGAGTACTACGCGGCCAGCGAGGGCGGCGGCACCTTCGCGACGGCCGCCGAGTGGCTGCGGCGGCCGGGCACGGTCGGCCGGGCCTGGCCGATCAGCGAGATCGCGGTCCTCGGGGACGACGGCGCGCGACTGCCGCCGGGGGAGCTGGGCACCGTCTACATGAAGATGAGCACCGGCGGGTTCAGCTACCACAAGGACGAGGCGAAGACCCGCGGCAACCGCGTCGGCGACTTCTTCACCGTCGGCGACCTGGGGTACCTCGACGAGGACGGCTACCTGTACCTGCGCGACCGCAAGATCGACATGATCATCTCCGGCGGGGTGAACATCTACCCGGCGGAGGTCGAGTCCGAGCTGCTCACCCACCCCGCCGTGGCCGACGCCGCCGTCTTCGGCGTCCCGCACCCGGACTGGGGCGAGGCGGTCAAGGCCGTGGTCGAGCCCGCCCCCGGCCACGAGCCGGGACCCGCCCTGGCCGCGGACATCCTCGACCACTGCTCCCGGCGGCTGGCGGGCTACAAGCGCCCCAGGTCCGTGGACTTCGTCGCGGAGCTGCCCCGCGACCCGAACGGCAAGCTCTACAAGCGCCACCTGCGCGCCCCGTACTGGGAGGGCGGGGAGCGGCCGGTGTGACGGCCCGCCCCGGGAGCGCGGAAGCGCCCCGGGCACCCGCGAGCCCGCCGCCCGCCCCCACGAGGGGCGACCGCGGCGGGCTCCGCGCACACCGGCTCCGCGCCGCGCTATCCCTCCGCGGCCCGGGTGGCGACGGCCTTCGCCCAGCGGTAGTCGGCCTTGCCGCTGGGGGAGCGCTGGATGAGCGGGGCGACGACGAGCAGCCGCGGGATCTTGTACCCGGCGAGCCGCGTCCGGCAGTGCGCCTGCACCTGCTCCAGCGTGGGGGTGCCCGCTCCCTCCCGCGGCTGCACCACCGCGGCCACCCGGCTGCCCCACCGCTCGTCCGGCACCCCGGCGACCACCGCGTCGTACACGTCGGGGTGCGCCTTGAGCACCACCTCGACCTCCTCCGGGTACACCTTCTCCCCGCCGGTGTTGATGCACTGCGAGCCCCGGCCGAGCAGCAGCACCGTGCCGTCGGGCTCGGCGGTGCCCATGTCGCCGAGCAGCACCCAGCGCCGCCCGTCCCGCTCGAAGAACGTCTCCGCGGTCCGGGCGGGGTCGTTGTAGTACCCGAGCGGCACATGGCCGCACTGCGCGATCCGCCCGGGCACCCCGGGCCCGACGGGCTCCAGCGTGGCCGGGTCCACCACGGTGGTGCGCCCGTTCATCCGCAGCCGCAGGCCGCCCTCCGCCCCGGGCCCGCCGACGGCGGTGCCGTTGAACCCGGACTCGCTGGAGCCGAAGTTGTCCAGCACCGTCGCCTGCGGCACCAGTTGCCCGAACCGGTCCCGCACCGTGGGCGAGAGCACCGCGCCCGAGCTGCTGAGGGCGAACAGCGACGAGCAGTCGGTGCCCTTCGCCGGGCCGGCCAGCGCGTCCACCAGCGGGCGCAGCATCGCGTCGCCGACCAGGGAGACGCTGGTGACCCGCTCCCGCTCGATGGTGCGCAGCACCTCCTCGGGCGCGAACCTGGTGTGCAGCACCACCTTCTGGCCGTAGAAGAACCCGATGAACGCCGTCAGGGTGGAGGTGCCGTGCATCAGCGGCGCCGTCGGGAAGAACACCAGGCCCTCGCCGCCCGCGGCGACCCGTTCGGCCAGCTCCTCGGGCCGGGAGACCGGCTCCCCGGTGGGCGCGCCGCCGCCCATCCCGGAGAAGAACAGGTCCTCGTGCCGCCACATCACGCCCTTGGGCAGGCCCGTGGTGCCGCCGGTGTAGATGATGAACTGGTCGTCGGCGGAGCGCGGCGGGAAGTCCCGCTCCGGCGACCCCGACGCCTCCGCCTCGGCGAACGGCACGGCGGGCGGCACCGCGGCGCCCTCCCGCGGGGTGCCGTGCCGCACCAGGTGCCGCAGACCCGCCACCCGGGGCAGCGCGGCGGCCACCCGGTCGCAGAACTCGGCGTCGTGCACCAGCGCCACCAGGTCGGCGTCCCGGTAGAGGTGGACCAGCTCCTCCTCCACATAGCGGTAGTTGACGTTGACGGGCACGGCGCGGATCTTCAGGCAGGCCAGCGCGGTCTGGAGGTACTCCACGCCGTTGTACAGGTGCAGCCCCACGTGCTGCCCCGGCCCGACGCCGGCGTCGCGCAGGTGGTGGGCGAGCCGGTTGGCCGCCGCGTCGAGCTCGGCGTAGGTCAGCCGCCGCTCCGCCCCGCTGCCGGGGACGTCGAGGTGGACCAGCGCCTCGCGGCCGGGGACGGTGTCGGCGATCGACTCGAACAGGTCGGCCAGGTTGTACTCCACGGCTCCTCCAACGCGGGGGCTGCTCTCCGGGGTACGGGCGCTTCGCGAAGCAGTCCCAGTAGAGCGCCGCGGGCGCGAGGTGGGAAGACTCGTCACCCCACCAATCTGACTCAGCGTCAGAAAACTATTGAACTCGACCTGCCCTTACTGCAACCTGTTCTCGTCACCGGCCCCCGCGGCGGCGGCCCGGGCGCCCCCGGCGGCACCCGGCTCACATCGGCCAGGGCGGCCCCGGGCGGCCCGCGACGACACGGAGGTGCGGACAGCATGGGCGGCACGGAACACCTCACCGTCGAGCGCCACGGCGCCACCCTCGTCCTCACCCTCAACCGGCCCGAGGCGAAGAACGCCCTGTCCCTGCCGATGCTCGTCGGCCTGCACGACGGCTGGTGCGAGGCCGACGCCGACGACTCGGTGCGCTCGGTCGTGCTCACCGGCGCGGGGGGCGCCTTCTGCGCCGGCATGGACCTCAAGGCCCTCGACGCGGGCGGCGGCATGGCCGGGCAGGAGTACCGGGACCGCCTCGACGCCGACCCCGACCTGCACTGGAAGGCGATGCTGCGCCACCACCGCCCCCGCAAACCGGTGATCGCCGCCGTCGAGGGCCACTGCGTCGCCGGCGGCACGGAGATCCTCCAGGGCACCGACATCCGCATCGCGGGGGAGAGCGCCGTCTTCGGGCTGTACGAGGTCAGGCGCGGCCTGTTCCCCATCGGCGGCTCCACCGTCCGCCTCGCCCGCCAGATCCCGCGCACCCACGCCCTGGAGATGCTGCTCACCGGTCGCCCCTACACCGCGGCCGAGGCCCTGCGCATCGGCCTGATCGGGCACACCGTCCCCGACGGCACCGCGCTGGAGCGGGCCCTGGAGACCGCCGAGCTGATCAACGCCAACGGCCCGCTCGCCGTCGAGGCGGTCAAGGCGTCCGTCTACGACACCGCCTCGCTCAGCGAACCCGACGGCCTCGCCCGGGAGCTCGAGAAGGGCTGGCCGATCTTCGCCACCGAGGACGCCCGCGAGGGCGCCCGCGCCTTCGCCGAGAAGCGCGCCCCCGTCTTCCGCCGCGCCTGAGCCCCCGCGCCCGGGACCGGCGCCGCGCCCGCGCGCACCCGAACGCGCCCGCCACCACCGCACCAGGACCGACCCAAGGACCGACCCCAAGGACCGACCACACCAGGACCACAAGGAGGGGAACCCCAGTGCCCGAGGTCCTCAGCGCACCGCTGGTCGTGGAATTCCCGTTCACCCGCTCGCTCGGCCCGGTGCTCGGCGCCTTCCTGACGGGCCTGCGCGAACGCGTCGTGCTCGGCGCCGCCACTCCCGGCGGCCGGGTCCTGGTGCCGCCCGCCGAGTACGACCCGGACACCGCCGAGGAACTGCGGGACCTGGTCGAGGTCGGCCAGAGCGGCACCGTCACCACCTGGGCATGGAACCCCGCCCCCCGGCCCCGCCAGCCGCTGGCCCGCCCCTTCGCCTGGGTGCTGGTCCGCCTCGACGGCGCCGACACCGCGCTGCTGCACGCCCTGGACGCGCCGGGACCCGAGGCCGTCCGCACCGGCATGCGCGTGCGCGTGCGCTGGGCCGAGGAGCGCCGGGGCGCCATCACCGACATCGCCTGCTTCGAGCCCGACCCCGGCGGCCCGCCCCCCGCGCCCGCCGCCCGCCCCCACACCGGGCGCTTCCCCGGCGAACCCGTCACCGCCCTGGCCGCCCCCGCCCGCCTGGACTACACCTACACCCCGGGCCTCGCCCACTCCCGCTTCCTGACCGCCCTCACCGGCAGGCGCTTCCTCGGCGAGCGCTGCCCCCGCTGCGGCAGGACCAGCGTCCCCCCGCGCGGCGCCTGCGCCACCTGCGGCGTCGCCACCGAGGAGCAGGTCGAGGTGGGCCCCCGCGGCACCGTCACCACCTTCTGCGTCGTCAGCGTCAAGGCCCGCAACCTCGACATCGAGGTGCCCTACGTCTACGCGCACATCCTGCTCGACGGCGCCGACCTCACCCTGCACTCCAGGATCGGCGGCATCCCCTACGACCAGGTGCGCATGGGCCTGCGCGTGGAGGTGGTGTGGGCCGAGGGCGACCGGCTCGCCCCCACCCTGGCCTCCGTCGACCACTTCCGGCCCACCGGCGAGCCCGACGCCGACTACGACACCTACAAGGAGGCGCTGTGAGCGCTCCCGCCCCGCCCGGCCGGAGGGACGTGGCGATCGTCGCCTTCGCCCAGTCGCCCACCGTGCGCCGCGCCGACCGGCTCTCCGAGGTCGAGATCCTCATGCCCGTGCTGCACCGCGCCCTGGACGCCGTCGGCCTCACCGCGGGCGCGATCGGCTTCACCTGCTCCGGCTCCAGCGACTACCTCGCCGGACGCGCCTTCAGCTTCACCCTCGCCCTGGACGGCGTCGGCGCCTGGCCGCCGATCCGCGAGTCCCACGTGGAGGCCGACGGCGCCTGGGCGCTGTACGAGGCGTGGGTGAAGCTGCTCACCGGGCAGGCCGACACCGCGCTCGTCTACTCCTTCGGCAAGTCCTCGCCCGGCGAGCTGCGGGACGTGCTCACCCGCCAGCTCGACCCGTACTGCGCCGCGCCGCTGTGGCCCGACTCGGTCGCCCTCGCCGCCCTCCAGGCCCAGGCGCTGCTCGACGCCGGGCTCACCGACGAGCGGGAGCTCGCCGGCATCGCCGCCCGCAGCCGCGCCGCCGCGGCCGGCAACCCCGCCGCCCAGGTCACCGCCGCCCCCGACCCCGGGGACCCGTACCTGGTCCGCCCGCTGCGCCGCCACGACTGCCCGCCCGTCGGCGACGGCGCCGCCGCCGTGGTGCTCGCCGCGGGCGACACCGCCAGGCGCCTGCACCCCAGGCCCGCCTGGATCCGCGGCCTCGACCACCGCGTCGAGACCCACCAGCTCGGCTCCCGCGACCTCACCGACTCACCCTCCACCCGCCAGGCCGCCACCCGCGCCGGACTGTTCGACGCGCCCGTGGACACCGCGGAACTGCACGCCCCCTTCACCTCCCAGGAGGTGGTGCTGCGGCGGGCCCTGCGCCTGGCCGACGGCGTGACGGTCAACCCCTCCGGCGGGGCGCTCGCCGCCAACCCCGTGATGGTGGCGGGACTGGCCCGGCTCGGCGAGGCCGCCGCCCGCATCCACGAGGGCACCTCCCGCCGCGCCGTCGCCCACGCCACCTCGGGCCCCTGCCTCCAGCACAACCTGGTGGCCGTCCTGGAAGGGGAGTGACCATGAGCAAGGAGCCCGTGGCCGTCGTCGGCGTCGGCCAGACCAAGCACGCCTCGGCCCGCCGGGACGTGTCCCTCGCCGGCCTGGTCCGCGAGGCCGCCGCCCGCGCCCTGGCCGACGCCGAGCTGGGCTGGGCGGACATCGACGCCGTCGTCATCGGCAAGGCCCCCGACTTCTTCGAGGGCGTGATGATGCCCGAGCTCTACCTCGCCGACGCCCTCGGCGCCGTGGGCAAGCCCATCCTGCGGGTGCACACCGCGGGCTCCGTCGGCGGCTCCACCGCGCTGGTCGCCGCCGACCTGGTCGCCGCGCGCGTCCACGGCACCGTGCTCACCCTCGCGTTCGAGAAGCAGTCGGAGTCCAACGCCATGTGGGCGCTGTCGCTGCCGATCCCGTTCCAGGCCCCGCTGCTCGCCGGAGCGGGCGGGTTCTTCGCCCCGCACGTGCGGGCCTACATGCGCCGCACCGGCGCCCCGGACACCGTCGGCTCGCTCGTCGCCCACAAGGACCGCCGCAACGCCCTGAAGAACCCCTACGCGCACCTGCACGAGCACGACGTCACCCTGGAGAAGGTGCGCTCCTCGCCCATGCTGTGGGACCCCATCCGCTACTCCGAGACCTGCCCCTCCTCCGACGGCGCCTGCGCCATGGTGCTCACCGGCGCCGCCGGGGCCGCCCGCGCCCCGCGCCCGCCCGCCTGGGTGCACGGCGGGGCGATGCGCAGCGAACCCACCCTGTTCCCCGGCAAGGACAGCGTCAGCCCCCGCGCCGGGCGGGACTGCGCCGCCGACGTCTGGCGGCAGGCCGGGATCACCGACCCCCGCCGCCAGGTGGACGTGGCCGAGCTGTACGTGCCGTTCTCCTGGTACGAGCCGATGTGGCTGGAGAACCTCGGCTTCGCCGAGCCGGGGGAGGGCTGGAAGCTGGTCGAGGCCGGGGTGACGGAGCTGGACGGCGACCTGCCGGTCAACCCGTCCGGCGGGGTGCTGTCCACCAACCCCATCGGCGCCTCCGGCATGCTCCGCTTCGCCGAGGCCGCCCTCCAGGTGCGCGGCACGGCCGGCGACCACCAGGTGGACGGCGCCCGCAGGGCCGTCGGCCACGCCTACGGCGGCGGCTCGCAGTTCTTCGCCATGTGGCTGGTCGGCGCCGAGCCCCCCGGCACCTGACCCGTACGGGCGCGACGGGCACGGCGGCCCCGCGCGCGGGCGCCGCCGCCCGGCTGCGACGTGTGCCTGCCGGGCACCGCCCCCGATCGCTAGTCTGGAGCCCGGCCCACACTCGACGAGGAGACGCACCGTGGCGGAGAGCACGACCGAGCAGGTCCCGGCCGAGGGGCAGGCGGGCGGCGACGGCGGGAAGAAGCCGAAGCTCGACCTGTCCGGCGCCCAGTGGCTGTCCAGCACACAGGGGGTCGGCGACGTGCAGATCGCCTTCGTCGAGGGCTATGTCGCCATGCGCGACGGCCGCAACCCCGAGGGCCCCGCGCTGATCTTCACCCCCGCCGAGTGGCGCGCCTTCGTCCTCGGCGCCCGTGACGGCGAGTTCGACCTGACCTGACCTGCCGCGCGGCCCGAACGACCGGGGCGGGGCGGCGGCGGATCCGGCGCCGCCGCGCGGGAGGACGCCGGGCGGGGGCCCACCCCGCGGAGACGTACGATGGCGGCATGTCGTTCCTCCGCCGCCGATCCTCCAACGTTCCCACCGGGCCGGACTTCGACGTGCTGGCCATGGATCCCGGGGACTGGCCCGGCAGCCTGGGCGCCGCACTCCTCGCCGGCCCCGATGGCAGTTGCCAGGGCATCTTTCTGCGCTACGACCTCTACGGCGGCCGCGGCCCCGCCATGCTGATCGGCAACCTGCCCGAGGGCTCCCCGGCCCGGGACACCCAGGAGGGCGAGGCCCCGTTCGAGGTGGCGCAGTTGCTCGCGGCGCTGGAGAACGACGAGCCGGTGCACGAGGTGGAGCGCGAGGACACCCCCGTCATGCACGGCGACAACCTGCTGATCGTCCGCCGCATCAAGCTGTCCGAGAGCCGTGTCGCCTGCGCCCAGTTCGACCGCAGCGACGGTGTCCAGGTCACCATCGCCACCTGGGACCGGCCGATCACCGACGACCTGTACCAGTTGCTCAAGCCGCTGCCCGCGGAGATGTTCCAGCAGGGCTGACGCGCCCCCGCCGCGCCGCCCGCCGGCACCGCCCCCGTCGCGACCCCCCGTCACGGATCCGCCCCCGTCACGGATCCCCGTCGCGTCCCCGCCGAGGCCGTGGCCCTGCCCTGACGCGCAAGGCCACGGCCGGCCCCCGAGGGGCGGCGCGTTCAGCGCGTGCCCACCGCGGCCCGCACGGCGCGGCGTGCCATGCCGCAGTCGTCGTGCAGGCGGCGCAGCAGCAGCCGCTGCTCCTCCCCGCCCTCGACGCCGCCCGGCGCCGGGTGCAGCCCGTGCATGCTGTGCTGCACGGCGGTCTCGTAGATCCGGATCTCCCTGGTGAGCACCAGGATCAGGTTCACCAGGAACGCGTCCCGCGCCATGGGCCCCTGCGCCTGCGCGAGCTGGCTGATCTGGCGGCGGGCCAGCGGGTCGTCGCCGAGCACCGTCCACAGCACGGCGAGGTCGTACCCCGGCAGGTACCAGCCGGCCTGGCCCCAGTCCAGCAGCACGGGCCCGGTCGGGCACAGCATGACGTTGGACAGCAGCGCCGAGCCGTGGCAGAACTGCCCCGGGGTGCTGGTCAGCCCGCGCAGCAACTGGTGCAGGTCGCCGACGTCGCGGTCGGTGAGCAGCCCGAGGTCGTGGAACCGGGAGATCCGCGCGGCGTAGTCGAACGGCGCCTCGAAGACGCCGGGCGTGGGCCGCCACAGGTTGATCCGGCAGAACGCGCCGATCACCGCCCGGACGTCCGCGCGCGGCGGGGCCTGGAGCGGATGCCGCCGCGCCGCCGCCGGCCGGCCGGGCATCCGCTCCAGCACCAGGACGCAACTGCCCGGGTCCGCGGCCACCAGGCGCGGTGCCCGCGCCGGGGGGCGGTGGCGGACGAACGCCCGGTAGGCCGCGATCTCGCGGCGGAACTCCCCGGCCGCGTCGGAGGAGTGGTCGAGCAGGCACTTGGCGACCACGGGCACCCGCCCGGCCGTGCCCGTGAGCACCACGGACCGGCCGCCGCGCCGCAGCAACTGGGCCGGGGCGAACTCCGGACATATCCGCTGCACCGAGCGGATGACGGCGCGCAGGCGGTTGCCCTGAGGGCCGGTCAGGTCGATCCTCCCGCCGACGGCCGCGACTGCCGGCAGAAGGCGGGAGCGGCCCGGCGTCGCGCGGGG
Organism: Streptomyces capparidis; assembly: GCF_054782095.1. Taxonomy (NCBI): domain Bacteria; kingdom Bacillati; phylum Actinomycetota; class Actinomycetes; order Kitasatosporales; family Streptomycetaceae; genus Streptomyces; species Streptomyces capparidis. The sequence goes on from NZ_BAAGTD010000039.1 coordinate 76,587, forward strand.
GCCTGCGGCCGCGGGCCCGGGCACGGCGTCGGTGCGCGGCGCCAGGGCTCTGGGCGCGCCCAGGGCGCCGCCGTCCCTGGTCGGTCGGGGCGGCCGGGTCGGAGCGGACACGGGGGACGGGCTTGAGTACATGAGGGGGCGACAGTTCCCTTCCTGCTCTCGCGGTTGCGCCGGTGGGGGAGCCGGCGGTCCGCCACCGCTTCGCCGCCGCCGGGCCCCGGGGGACGTCGGGTGGGCGGTGCGGAGGTGGCGCGGGGTGGCGCGCGGAGGGCGCCCCGGCCCGACGGGTCCGTCCCGCACCCTGGGGAATGCGGTGCCTCGCCCGTACGGCCCGGGAGCCCGTCCGCCGCCCCCCTTGTGCATCGTGCCGCCACCCGGGCTCCGCCGGTCACGGAGCGGTTCCCGCCGGGCCGTGCCCGGCCGCTGCCGGGGCCCTCCTCCGGTGCCGGGGCCGGCTTCCGCCGGACCCGGGTGGCACGTTCCCACACCACACCGTGGCGCGGGTGGCAGACCATCTGGCGGACCCTGGCGAACCCTGGCGAATGCTCGCGACCCCCGGTGTGCGGCCACTAGCCTCGGTCCTGCCGAGGAACCTGGGGGCTGGTAACAACGTGAGCAAGCAACCCAACACCCGACTCGCGGACCTGTTCGGGCTCACCGGATGGTCCAAGGGGGAACTCGCCAGACTCGTCAACCGGCAGGCGGCCCGGATGGGCCACCCCCAGTTGGCCACGGACACCTCGCGGGTGCGCCGCTGGATCGAGAAGGGCGAATCCCCCCGCGACCCCGTGCCCCGGGTGCTGGCCGCATTGTTCACCGAGCGCCTCGGCCGTGTCGTGACCACAGAGGATCTCGGGTTCGACCGGCACCGGCGCACGCGGAGGAACCAGGCAGTGGCAGACCTGCCGTGGCCGCCGGAACGGACCGCCGCGGTCCTCACCGAATTCACGGGAATGGACCTCATGCTCAACCGACGCGGCTTGGTGGGCGCGGGCGCAGCGCTCGCCGCAGGATCAGCACTCACCGCAGCCATGCAGGAGTGGCTGCTCACCGACCCGGCGCTGGCGGCCGACGCCCCGGCGACCCCCTTCGACTCCTTCGGCACGGCCCAGCACGCGTCCGCCGACCGCTACGAGGCGGCCCCCGTCGGCTCCGACGAGGTGACCGCGCTCGAGCGCTCCGTGGAGGTCTTCCGGGCCTGGGACGCCAACCTCGGCGGCGGACTCCAGCGCAAGGCGGTGATCGGCCAGCTCAACGAGGTGGGCGGCATGCTCGCCTACCGGCACCCCGAGCACCTCCAGCGCAGGCTGTGGGGCGTGGCGGCCAACCTGGCGGCGCTGGCCGGCTGGATGTCCCACGACGTGGGCCTGGAGGCGACGGCGCAGAAGTACTTCGTGATCGCCGCGCACGCGGCCAGGGAGGGCGGCGACCGCCCGCGCGCCGGTGAGGCGCTCTCCCGCGCGGCCCGGCAGATGGTGCACCTCGGGCGGCCCGACGACGCGCTCGACCTGATGGCGCTCGCCAGGTCCGGCTCCGGGAAGGAGGCGCTGCCCCGCACCCGCGCGATGCTGCGGACCGTCGAGGCGTGGGCGCTGGCCGGCAAGGGCCAGGGGCAGGCGATGCGGCGGGCGCTCGGCGAGGCGGAGGACCTGTTCGTCTCCGACCGGGGCGACGTGCCGCCGCCGAGCTGGATGCAGATGTTCGACGAGGCCGACCTGCACGGCATGCAGGCGCTCGCCTACCGCTGCCTGGCCGAACACGACCCGGCGGCGTCCAGGCCCGCGCAGTACCACGCCAGAAAGGCGCTCAACCTGCGCGGCAAGGGGTTCCAGCGCTCCACGATCTTCGACTACCTCTCCATGGCCTCCGCCTGCTTCATAGGCAACGACCCGGATCAGGCCGAGCGCTACGCCCGGCTGGCGCTGCTCAGCATCGGGGAGACCTCCTCCCACCGCACCTGGGACCGGCTGCGCCAGATGTACCGGCTCACCGCGCGGTACGCCGACACCGGACACATCGCGGAACTGCGCACCGACATCAAGGCGGCCCTGCCGGGCGGCCCGGCCAAGCCGGTCGCGACCTAGCCGCGGGGGCAGGGGGCGGGGGAGCGGCGCCGGGCCGCCCGGTGTCAGTCCACCCGGGCGACGAGCACGCACGCGCCGTCGTCCGCACCGGCGGCGAGGCCCGCCGCGTCCCCGCCGTCCGCCCCGTCCGGGGGGAACGCCCCCGGCAGCGGCACGGACCCGAACACCTCGGCCCCGCGCCTGCCCGTCCCGCGCCCCACGGTGCCGTGCCCCGCCCCGCCGTGTCCCGGGGGAGCGCCGCCCTCGGCCGCCGCGGTACCGGCCACGACCTCCCCGGCGCCGGGCCCCGGCTCGTCGTCGGCGCCGGTCCGCTCCGCGGCGAACCCCACGGCGGCGAACTCCTCCACCAGCGCGTGCGCGCACTCCCTGGCGTCCCGGGCGGCGGCCATCCGGGACGACAGGCCGGGCAGCAGCCGCTCCGCGAGCGGGTCGCGGGCGTCCCCGCGGCGCAGCAGGCCGCCCGTGTACAGCAGCACCACGTCACCGGGGAGTAACCGGGCGTCCTGCTCCGGGCAGTCGGTGACCGGCGTCGCGCCGAGGACCACGCCCCGGGGGGAGGGGAGCGTGCGGGCGGTCCCGCCCCGGTACAGCACCGGGGCGGGGTGCCCGGCCCTGGCCCACGTCAGGACCCGCGAACGCGGCTCGAACCGGCAGCACACCGCGCCGCACAGGGTGGACCTGCCGCGGACGCCCAGCACCCGGTTCAGGCCCGCGAGCGCGGCGCCGGGGGAGGTCCCGGCCGACGCCATGCCGCGCAGCGCGCCGAGCAGCGTGGCCAGGCCCGCCGCGGCCGGGAGCCCCGCCCCGGCCAGCTCCCCGGCGGACAGCAGCACCGACCCGTCCGGCAGCTCCAGCGCGTCGTACCAGTCGCCGCCGCCCGGCGCGCCGCCGCCCCGCACCAGCCGGCGTGCGGCGATGTCCAGCCGCAGCGGGCCCTCGCCGGGCAGCCGCAGTCGGCCCCGCCACGGCGGCAGCACGGCGTTGCGCAGCTCCCGCGCCGCCCCGTGCCCGGCCTCCGCCGCGCCGCTCCCGGGCTCGGGGGCGCTCCCGCCGCCGCCCTCCCGGGCCCGCCGCCACCGCAGCGAGGACTCCCGGGCGGCCCTGCGCTCGGCCGCCAGGTCGGTGACGTCGCGGACCAGGGCCCACAGCGAGCGCACGTTGCCGTCGTCGTCGAGCACGGGCTCGCCCGTGATGTGGACGCTGCGCACCGCGCCGTCGCGGCGGGCGAAGCGGAACTCGCCGTCCAGCGGCCTGCTGTCCACCAGGCAGGCGGTGACCATGGCGGTGACGGCGGCCTTGTCCTCGGGGACCACCCAGGTGTGCAGCTCGTCGAGCGGCAGGGGGTCGTCGCCCGGCGCCATGCCGAAGACGTCGTACAGCTCGGGCGACCAGGCCACCTCATCGGTGACCAGGTTCCACTCCCCGCTGCCCGTCCTGGCCGCCGCCCCGCCCGCCGCGCCGTCCCAGGCGGCCCCGTCCGCCCCGGCCCCGGGGCCGTCCCCGTCCGCCGGCCCGCCGCGCAACTGCCCCAGGTGCTCCCCGCAGTGCCGCAGGTGCCGGGCGGCCAGGCCGTACAGCGCGCGCTGCCGGCGGCCCGCGGGGTCGTCGGCGGGCAGCTCCAGGCTCTCGCGGTGGGCCGCCTCCACCTTCTCGCGCAGCTCCCGCGCGCCGGCGATGAGCGCGTCCACGGCGGCGGCGTCCGTCAGCCGGTCCGCATGCTGGGGGGGCTGCATGGGGCACTCCGAAATCGGCAGGAAGGCCACAGGCGGGCATGGTCGGGGCAGTGACGACTGTTGCACAGGGCGCGAGGAGGCGTAAGGGTTTCGGGACAACCCGTGAGGGTGGTCCTGGCGGCGTACGCCGGGGCGAGAGCGGACATATCGGGCGCCGGAGCCGGTGGAAGGCCCGTCTCCGGGTAGTCTGCGCTCGCCTCGGCGCCCGCCGCGGCCGCGCGACCGATCGGAGGCGCCATGCATGGACCGGTCCGGGCGGCGGAAGGATGCCGGGCATGGGAACAGGAAAAATCCCGTTGCACCACACAACATCACACCGGATGCTGACCCCATGTTCGACCCAGACATAGCGCCCAGCGGCTCCCTTCTCGGTCTTCTCCAGCGAGGCCGGGGAGACGGGACCCTGCACGCCCTCGCGGCACGGCGGGCCGACGCGCTCGCCGCCGTGGAGAGCTGCGTCGTGCGCGACCCGCGCCGCGACTGGCGGCTGGAGTCGCGCTCCCTCTACTACGCGCGCCTGTACAGCGAGCTCGAAGGCTGTCTCGAAGGGATCGAACAGCACCTGTTCCACCCCGACGACCTGCTGGACACCGACGAGCAGCGCACCGGCCTGGCCCTGGCCGTCCTCGGCCACCTCGTGGGCTACGGCCGGCGCGACGCCAGGGACCTGCTGCGCGGCTACGCCGCCAGGGGCGCCAACTGGGCCTGGGCCCTGGACGAGCTCGCGCTGCGCGACGACGACGAGGGGCTGCGCGCCCTCGGCCCCGCCGTGCTGGCCCGCTTCCCCGAGGGGCCCGAGGGCGACGCCGAGCTGTGCCGCGCCGTCCGGGAGGCGTACGAGCCCCGCCCCTGGGCGCTGTGGGCCCACGACCACGAGCGCGTGCGCAGGGCGCAGGAACAGGCCGAATTCCATCGGTGGCAGCGCCAGATGCGCCCCAAGGGCCCCACCCCGGGCTGGAGTGTCCGGGCGGTGCTGGAGTGGGCCGAGGCAGGGCCGGCCGCCCACCCGCCCGAGCAGCGCGACGCCCCCGCCGCCCGCTGCCTGGCCGCGGTGGCCGGCCCCGCCGACCGCCCCGAGTTGCTCGAGGCCGCCCGGAGCGGCCCCGACGCGGCCCGCGCCGCCGCCCTGCGCCACCTCGCCGACCGCGGGGACCCACTGGCCCTCGACCTGATCGAGGCCGCGGCCGAGGATCCCGGCCTGAGGGTGGCCCGCGCCGCTCTGGACGTCTTCGAGCGCATGCGCACCCCCGGGGCGCTGGACCGCGCCCGCGCCTGGGCCGGCCGCGACGACGCCCTCGGCGCCGCCTCCGCCCGCCTGCTGGCCTGCGTCGGAGGCCCCGGCGACGCCCCCGCCGTGCTGTCGGCGCTGCGCCGCCAGGTCAGGGGCGAGGGCGCCGACGCCGAGGGGCTCACCGTGCTCGTCGACGGCGTGGCGCGGCACCCCACCGAGTGCGCGGCGCCGCTGCTGCGCCACGTCTACCGCGAGACGTCCTCCTCCCACCTGCGCGGCAGGGCGGCCGCGGCGCTGTCCGCCTGCGACCCGTCGTTCCCCGAGGGCTTCGCCGTGGAGTGCCTGTGGGACTGCGAGGAGGCGACCCGGGAGCTGGCCGCCCGCCACGCCGCGATCGGCGACGTGCGGGTCCTGGCCCGCCTGCGCAGGCTCGCCGCCGACCCGGCGGAGGAGGCCGAGGTGCAGACCGCGGTGCGGGGCCGCCTGAGCGCCCCCTAGGTGTGCTGTCCCGGGACGTTGGTGACACGCGGGCTGGGTGCTTGAACGGGTGAGGGCCTTCTGGGTTCGGTGTGGATT
>NZ_BAAGTD010000040.1:0-81700 GCF_054782095.1 Streptomyces capparidis
CGCCCGCGCCGCGGCCGGGCCGCCGGCCGCGGCCGCGCCCGCGCCGCCCGCCGGGGTAGACGCGGCCCGCTCCCCGGCCTGCGGCGACGCGCGTCACGGCTGCCTCCGCGTCCGGGTGTCGCGCTCCTCGCGCAGGCAGCGGCGCAGCGGCTCCGGGTCGAGTCCGCCGTTGCACGCCTCGTACAGCAGCCGGGCGAAGACGTAGTCGGGATCGGCGGCCAGGGCCAGGCGGAACGCGACCCGCGCCTCCGTCTCGTCGCCGGAGGACCACGCCACCCACCCGGCCAGGGTGAGCGGCGCGGCGCCGTGCTCGGCGTAGCGCCCCACGCAGCGCCGGGCCAGGGCCCGCCACAGCCGCAGCGCGGGACCGGTGTCGGGCAGCTCCATCCACTCGGCCGCCCGGTCCCTGGCGTTGCGGTCCTGAAGACCGATGATCACGGCGGCCGCCTCGTGCTCGCCGAGGACGGCGTCGTCGCGCGTGTCGTCGTCGGCCTCGCTGCCGCCACCGGGCGGGGTGCGGCGGAACCGGTCGAGGGCCGCCGCCAGCAGCACCGCGGTCTCCTCCCGGACCTCCTCGGCCACGGCGCGGTCCACCAGGCGCGGCACCAGCTCGGCGCACGTCTCGTCCAGCGCCCGCTCCTGCGCCTCGGCGGCGGCGCCCGTGAGCGGGGCGAACCTGGCCTCCATCTCCCGCAGGGTGCCGCGCACCCGCAGCCCCGCGTACGCCGCGGTGGCCGCCATCACGGACGTGCCGAGCGCGCCGACCGGGGTGCCCTCCGGCGGGCAGCAGTCGGTGCCGGGGCAGACGTACGACCACCACCTGCCGTTGCTGAGGCACAGCGCCTCCCACACGGGCACGTCCAGCGCGCCGCACTCCGTGCGCAGGTGCTGGGCGAGCGGGCGCAGCCGCTCCATGACCGCCCGGCCGTCCTCGCGCTTGTCCGGCTCCCGGCACAGGAAGGCCAGGACGCCGTCCGGCTTGCCCGGGCGCCGCCCGGTGCCGCTCAGCAGGTGGGCGGCGAGCTGCTCGGCGGTGCCCGGCCAGTCGGCCGGATCCAGGGGGACGGCCGCGTGCAGGCGGGCGCCGAAGCGGCTGTGCGGGCGGTGCAGCGCCATGAGGACGACGCTGTCGACGGGGCGGAAACCCAGCAGGTAGGGCAGGGCGTCCGCCAGCTCGGCGGGGCTGCGGAGCGTGACCGCGGGGACTCGGTGGACCTGGGAGATCGTCGTCTTCGGTGTCATGACCCGAAGGTCCCGCAGCCGAGGGCGCCGTGGGGCGCCGAAAACGAATCTGTGGATAACTACCCTAAGTAATATAATCTCCATCATCCGAGCGGGTGAATGCCGCGGAGTTTTCCACAGTTCCGGCCGTCCGGCGGGGCCTCGCCGACGCGATGTCGCTCCCACGCGGTTACATGGACGGCATGACTGACGCAGTCCACCTCACCGACAGGGCAGCCGTCCGGGAGCGGGCCGACGCCGTGCTGCGCGAGCTCGTCGGCGATCCCGGCGGCGGCGCACGACTGCGCGAGGACCAGTGGCGGGCGATCGAGGCGCTGGTGGTCGACCGGCGCCGGGCGCTGGTCGTGCAGCGCACGGGGTGGGGGAAGTCCGCCGTCTACTTCGTGGCCACGGCGCTGCTGCGGGCCGCGGGCGCGGGGCCGACCGTGATCGTCTCCCCGCTCCTCGCCCTGATGCGCAACCAGATCGAGGCGGCCGCCCGCGCCGGCATCCACGCCCGCACCATCAATTCGGCGAACGTCCACGAGTGGGACGCGGTCCGCGCCGAGGTGCGCGAGGGCGCGGTGGACGTGCTCCTGGTGAGCCCGGAGCGGCTGAACAACCCCGACTTCCGCGACCAGGTGCTGCCCGAGCTCGCCGCCACCACCGGCCTGCTCGTGGTGGACGAGGCGCACTGCGTGTCCGACTGGGGCCACGACTTCCGCCCCGACTACCGCAGGCTGCGCACGATGCTCGCCGAGCTGCGGCCGGGCGTGCCGGTGCTCGCCACCACGGCCACGGCGAACGCCCGGGTGACGGCGGACGTCGCCGAGCAGCTCGGCACCGGGACGGACGGGGCCGGGGACGGGGCCGCCCTGGTGCTGCGCGGGTCGCTCGACCGGGAGAGCCTCACCCTCGGCGTCCTGCGCCTGCCCGACCCGGCGCACCGCCTGGCCTGGCTGGCCGACCACCTCGACGACCTGCCGGGTTCCGGCATCGTCTACACCCTCACCGTCGCCGCGGCGGAGGAGGTCGCCGCCTTCCTGCGGGAGCGCGGGCACCGGGTCGCCTCCTACTCGGGGCGCACGGAGGACGCCGAGCGGCGCGCCGCGGAGGCCGACCTGCTGGCCAACCGGGTCAAGGCCCTGGTGGCCACCTCCGCGCTCGGCATGGGCTTCGACAAGCCCGACCTGGGATTCGTCGTCCACCTGGGCTCGCCCCAGTCCCCCATCGCCTACTACCAGCAGGTCGGGCGCGCGGGCCGCGGCGTGGAGCACGCGGAGGTGCTGCTGCTGCCCGGCCGGGAGGACGAGGCGATCTGGCGCTACTTCGCCTCGCTGGCCTTCCCCTCCCAGGAGCAGGTCCACGCCACCTTGGAGGTGCTGGCCTCCGCCGCGGGCCCGGTGTCCACCCCCGCGCTCGAGGCCCGGGTGGACCTGCGCAGATCCCGTCTGGAGACCATGCTCAAGGTCCTGGACGTGGACGGGGCCGTGCGCCGGGTGCGCGGGGGCTGGACCGCCACCGGCCGGCCGTGGACCTACGACGCCGAGCGGTACGCCCGGGTGGAGCGCGAGCGCCGGGCCGAGCAGCAGGCCATGCGCGACTACGTGGCCGGCGACGGCTGCCGCATGGAGTTCCTGCGCCGCCAGCTCGACGACGAGGAGGCCGCGCCGTGCGGCCGCTGCGACAACTGCGCGGGCACCCGGTACGACACGGCCGTGTCCCCCGCCGCGCTGGACGCCGCCCGCGCGGCGCTGGGCCGCCCCGGGGTGGAGGTGGAGCCCCGCCGCATGTGGCCCACCGGGCTGGCCGACGCGGGCATCGCGCTCAAGGGCCGCATCCCCGCCGGTGAGCAGGCGTCCACCGGCCGCGCCCTCGGCAGGCTGTCCGACATCGGATGGGGCAACCGGCTGCGCCCCATGCTGGCCCCGGACGCTCCGGACGGCCCCGTGCCGGCCGAGGTGGTGGACGCGGTGGTCCGGGTGCTCGCCGACTGGGCCCGGGGCCCCGGCGGCTGGGCGTCGGACGACGCGGACGCCCCCGAGCGGCCGGTGGGGGTGGTGGCCGTCGCCTCCGCCCGCCGCCCGCAGCTTGTGGAGAGCCTCGCCGAGCGGATCGCCGCCATAGGCAGGCTGCCGCTGCTCGGCAGGGTGGAGTACACCGAGGCGGGGCCGCCGCGCGCCGCCCGGAGCAACAGCGCCCAGCGGCTGCGGGACCTGGTGGACGCCTTCACCGTGCCGCCGGAACTGGCCAAGGCCCTCGCCACGGCCCCGGGCCCGGTGCTCCTGGTGGACGACATGACCGACACCGGCTGGACCCTGACCGTCACCGCCAGGCTCCTTCGCCGGGCGGGGGCCACGGCGGTGCTGCCGCTGGTGCTCGCGGTGCAGGGGTGAGGAGGAGGCAGCGTCCCGGGGTGTGAGGGTGCGGCCGGGTCCCGAGGCGTGAGGGGCGGCACGGGCAGGGCGCGGGGTGCGGCCGGGCGGGGCGGGGTGCGGCCGGCAAGGAGGGGCCGGGGCCGAACGGACCGGCGGAGAGGAGGTGCCGCGGGGGAGAAAAGCGGCGTCGGGGGGAGGAGACGGGCGCACGGACAGGACGTGGGAGCGGGTGCCGCCAGGTGCTCATTGCCGCGGGTAGGGCGCTGCGGGGACAATTGAACGGTATCCGAGATCCGGCTGGGGCGAGAGCCTCGTCCGTCCGCGCCCCCGCGTGCGCCCTGGGGCGTGGGTGCGAGAAGGGAGGAACCGTGACCACCGGTCTCGCGCCCGTATCCAGCGGGTCCTCGCCCCACGCCATGCGCAGCCTGGAGCCGGAGGAGTGGTCCGGGATCGGGATACCGCTGCTGCGGGATCCGCGCGGCGTGGTCAACGACCTGCACGTCCGTCATCTGCCGAGCGCGTCCACGGCCGTGGTCGCCGTGCTCGACCACGAACAGCGGCTGGTGGCCAGCGCCTCCTTCGCCCAGCGCCAGGGCATGAACGACGGCTGGGAGCACCGCAACGCGCTGCTGTGGCACCTGCGCCGCGTCGTCCCGCACGACCTGCGCCGGCGCACCCCGGTGCGCACCGGGGTGCTGATGCTGTGCCGGGAGGGCGCCCCGGGCTGGACGGAGGCGGACGGGGCCTGGATGTGGGGGCTGCGTGACGCGTGCACCCTGCACGGGCTGCGCTGCGGGCCCTACATCGCGCTGACCCCGCACGGCTGGCAGGTCATCGGGGACGGTCGGGGCGGGCGGAACCCGCACGCGGGCTCCTGGGCGGAGCAGGCCGCGGACGGCGCCGCCCTGCGGCCGGTGGCCCGGCCCCTGGGCGCGCTGCGCCGCAACGCGGCACGCTGACGCACCGCCCCCCGGCGGGCGGGCGGCGGGCGGCGCCGGACGAGCGGTGGCCGCCGCGGATCCGGGCGGGCCCGGGGCTCGGCGGCCGGGTCGCGGTCAGGCGCCGAGCAGGGCGCGGATGCGGTCGGGGTCGCCCACGACGGTCAGTTCGGTGCGGGCCCTGGCCAGCGCGGCCGGCAGGGCACGGGCCGTCTCCTCGTCGGAGCCGCCGTTGACGGCGAGCACGACGTACGGCCTGCGGGCGGCGCGCTCGGCGGCGGCGTGCGCGTAGAACACGTCGCCGCCCTCGTCCTGCTGCTGCCAGTAGGACTCCTCCCCGAAGGACAGCTCGTGGCTCTGCCAGGGGTGCGGGTCCCCCGTGGCGAGCACGAGGATGTCGCCTGGGGCGCGCCCGGCGTCGAGCAGCTTGTCCACGGTCTCGTCGGCCACGTCGAGCGCGGTGGGCGTGGTGGCCGGGACGAGCTCGATCCGTGCCGTCTCACGGGTGGAGCGGGTCTGCGGCACGGCGCCGCGGGAGTGGCCGGGGTGGCCGGGGCCGGGGTGGGTGACGCGGTTGCCGCCGCGCTGGGGCGTGGGCCGGGGCGCTGCGGGACGGGGACCAGGGGCCGGAACAGGGCGAGGGGCCTGTGCGGTACGGCCGGCTGCGGCCGGTGCGACGCGGGGCCCCGGGACACTCTCGCGAATCTGCGGCTCCTCAGGGATGAGAGGCATAACCGTTGTCTATCAAATGGAGCGCGGAACCGCAGCGGCGCCCCTCCCTCCGAGTCCGAATCGAAGCCGATCTGAGCTCAATCGTCACCCGGTGAAAGTCAGTCAGAATCGTTCACCAACCGAGTTCCAGTTGTTCCTGTTCGACAACGGGAGCCCGGTTCTTCTTCAGGTGGCGCCACTTGGGCAGCGCGTCCATGTAGGCCCACGACAGCCGGTGGTGCTCAGTCGGGCCGTGCTCGGCGAGCGCCTCGCGGTGCACGGGGGAGGGGTAGCCGGCGTTGTCCTCGAAGCCGAACGGCCCGTGCTCGGCGGCGTAGGAGGCCATGAGCGCGTCGCGGCGCACCTTGGCGAGCACCGAGGCCGCGGCCACGGAGACGCAGGAGCGGTCGCCCTTGATCACGGTGCGCACCCGCCAGGGCCCGCCGAGGTAGTCGTGCTTGCCGTCGAGGATCACCGCGTCCGGCCGCACCGGCAGCGCCTCCAGGGCGCGCAGTGCGGCGAGCCGCAGCGCCGCCGTCATCCCGAGCTCGTCGATCTCCTCGGGCCAGGCGTGGCCGAGGGCGAAGCCGCGGACCCAGCCGCCGAGTTCGGCGGCCATCTCGGCGCGGCGGCGCGGGGTGAGCAGCTTGGAGTCGGTGAGCCCCTCGGGGGGCCTGCGCAGCCCGGTCACCGCGGCGCCGACCGTGACCGGTCCCGCCCACGCGCCGCGGCCCACCTCGTCGATCCCCGCCACGATCGTCGCTCCGAAGTGGCGCAGGGAACGTTCGACGCTGTGGGTGGGGGGTTCGTACGGCGGCATGCCCTCAAGCCTAGTGCGTGGGCGCGACGGGTCCCGCGGGCGCCCGGGACCCGTGCGGGGCCGCCGGGCGGGGCGCCGTCAGGAGGCGGGGACCCACTCAGGCAGCGGCTCGGTGCGCTCCGCCCAGGCGGCGGGAGGGTGCCCCGCGGGCGCGGCCGCCACGATGCCGCCGACGATGGCGCAGGTGGTGTCCACGTCACCACCCGCGCGCGCGGTGGTCCAGAACGCCTCGCGGAAGTCCCCGAGGTGGCGGGCGGCCGCCCACAGCGCGAACGGCACCGTGTCCTGCGAGCTGGTGCGCCTGCCGCAGCCGAGCACGGCGGCGACGGTGGCCACGTCGCCGTAGTCCAGCATGTCCCGGGCCCGCCTGGTGCCCATGTGCACCGCGCTGCGCGGCACATGGTCCAGCACCTCGCCGAGCAGCGCGGACGGGTCCGGCGGTGTTCCGGCCGCCGCCACCAGGCAGGCGGCGACCGCCACCGCGACCGCGCCCGCCACCGCCTCGGTGTGCGTGTGGGTGACCGCGGCGGAGCGCTCCGCCTCGCGCGCCGCCTCCTCGGGCGCCCCGGCGAACCAGGCGCCGAGCGGCGCGACCCGCATGGCGGCCCCGTTGCCCCACGAGCCCTGCCCGTTGAAGAGCCCGGCGGCCAGCTCCCGCCAGTCGCCGCCCTCCCGCACCAAGCGCAGCATGCGGTTCACGGCCGGGCCGTAGCCGCGGTCGAAGTCGTGCCGCTCGGCGAAGGAGCGGGCCAGCGCGTCCTCCTCGATCCGCCCGTGGGCGGCGAGGACGGACACCACCGAGCAGGCCATCTCCGTGTCGTCCGTCCACTGCCACTCCCCCGGCGGCAGCGACCTGCCGCCGAGCGCCTGCCGATTGGCGGGGACGAAGAACTGCGAGCCCAGGGCGTCCCCCACCGCGAGGCCGCGCAGGCTGGCGCGGGCGCGGGCGAGGCTGTCCCCGCGGGACCCCCCGGGGCCGGGGCCGCCGGGGCCGTCGTCGCGGAGGCGGGGGTCGGGAGTGCGGTCGGTGGTGCGGGCGGTGCCGGGGTCGCCGGAGCGGGAGCTGCTGGTGTCGGGGGTCATCGCGACGAACTCTGGCACCGCCGCCCACCACGGTCAATCACCGCGCACCCGGCCTCACCCCCTCGGTCCGCACGGTTCCCTCCCGGTCGCCGGCCGCGCCACGGCGCGGCCCGCGCGCAGCTCGAGCCGAGCCCCGGCGAACCGCTGCCGCAGGCGCCGGTCGTGGGTGACCAGCACCAGGACGCCGCGGTAGTCCGCCAGAGCCTGCTCCAGCTCCTCCACCAGCACCGGCGACAGGTGGTTCGTCGGCTCGTCGAGCAGCAGCAGGTCCACCTCCCGGGCCAGCAGGCCCGCCAGGGCGAGACGGCGGCGCTGCCCCGCGGACAGCGACCCCACCGGCACCCGCAGGTCCTCCGGCCGGAACAGGCCGAACGACAGCAGCGGCTCCGCCGCGTCCCGCGGGTGGCACCCCAGCGTGCCGGCGAAGGCGGCGAGCAGGCTCCGCTCCGGCGCGGTCACGGGTGTCTCCTGGCGCAGCAGCCCGACCCGCCCGTGCCGCCGCACCGTGCCCTCGTCGGGCGCGAGCTCTCCGGCGAGGACCCGCAGCAGCGTGCTCTTGCCCGCGCCGTTGGGGCCGTGGACGAGCAGGCGGTCCCCGGCGCGCAGCGCCAGGGCGTCCACGCTCAGCCGGTCGCCGACCCGGACGCCGCTCAGCGAGACGACCTCGCCGCCCTCGCCCGCGCCGCCGCCCCCGCCGGGACCGGACAGCCCGGCCGAGAAGCGCAGCGGGTCCGGGGGCCTGGGCACGGGGTCCTCCCGCAGCCGCCTGAGCCGCTCCCGGGCGTTGCGCACCCTGCTGGACACGGAGCTCTGCACCCGGCCCCGGTCCCGGTCGTACGCCACCTTGTTGCGGTCCTTCATCACCCGGCCCTGGGCCACCCGGTGCGCGGTGGCCGAGGCGAAGACCGTCAGCTCCTCGACCTCCTCGCACCAGGCCCGGTACTCCTGCTCCCAGCGCCGCCGGGCCGCGGCCTTGTCGGCGAGCCAGTCGGCGTAGCCGCCGCCGTGGCGGGCCACCGCGCGCCGGTCCGCGTCCACCTCGAGGATCACCGTGGCCACCCGCTCCAGGAAGACGCGGTCGTGCGAGACGGCCACGACCGTGCCCCGGTGGGCGCGAAGCTGGTCCTCCAGCCAGGTGAGGGCGGCGCCGTCCAGGTGGTTGGTCGGCTCGTCGAGCAGCATGACCTCGGGCGCGGCGGCCAGCAGGCAGGCCAGGCCCAGGCGGGCCTGCTCACCGCCCGAGAGACTGCCGAGCGCCCGCTCCCGGCCCACCCCGGCCAGGCCGAGGGCGTGCACGGCCTTGTCGACCCGCGCGTCGGCCTCGTAGCCGCCGCGCAGCTCGAACCTCGTCAGCAGCTCGCCGTACTCGGCGAGCTCCGCCTCGCTCCCGGCGGCCAGGCGCGGTTCGAGTGCGCGCAGCCGCCGCTCCATGGCGCGCACCTCCGCGAGGGCGGCGTTCACCGCGTCCTGGACGGTGCGGTCGGGGGGCAGCTCGGGCGTCTGGGTGAGGTGGCCGATGCCGCCGTCGGCCACCGCGACCACCTCTCCGTCGTCGGGCGTCTCCGTGCCCGCGAGCAGCCGCAGCAGCGTGGACTTGCCCGCTCCGTTCTCCCCCACCACGCCGACCCGCTCACCGGGGCGGACGGTGAAGGAGACCCCGTCGAGCAGGGGGCGGTCACCGTAGGACTTGGACACTCCGTGAAAGGACAACTGAGCGGGCACGGGCACCTCCGGACGCATACGGGCATGGGGGGCGGAACGCGGGTACGCGTCGAAGGAGCATGGCCGGGTGGACCTCCTGGTCGAGGGGACGGGCAGCCGGGATCGCGCGGCCCGTAAGCGGAACCGAGCAAAGACTACTCGTGTTGCGTTAACTTGAGGATGCCACACTCCGCCCGCCAAACGCAACAGGAGTCTCCTTTGCCGACGCCCCCTTCGCCTTCCGCGCCTCCCCCGCCTCCCTCATCACCCCCGCCTTCATCACCCCCACCCTCATCGCCCCCTCCGCCCCCCTCCCCACCGGGCAACCCCTCCCCACCGTCCAGCCCCTCGCCGAGCGACCCCTCCCCACCCCCCGGCACCGTCCGCCCCGGTGGCCGCACCGCCAGGACCAGGGCCGCCGTGCGGGACGCGACGCTGGCCGGGCTCGCCGAGTTCGGCTACGCGGGGCTCACCGTGGACTACGTCGCCGAGCACTCCGGGGTGCACCGCACCACCGTGTACCGCCGCTGGGGCGGGGTGGACGGACTCGTGGTGGACGCGCTCGACCTGGCGGGCGAGGACGGCTGGCGCGCGCCGGACACCGGCTCGCTGGAGGGCGACCTGCGGGAGCTGGCCCGGGAGGTGCTGGAGACGTTCACCGACCCGGAGCGCGGGGCGGCGCCGTCCGCGCTGATCTCGGCCGCGTTCCAGTCCGAGCGCGCCGCCGGCGCCCTGCGCGCCTTCTTCGCCGACCGCCACACCCGCTGCTCGGCGATCGTCGCCCGCGCCGAGGCGCGCGGCGAGGTCCCCGGGGGCACCGACGCCGAGGCGGTCGTCCGCGCCGTGACCGCGCCGCTGTACTTCCGGCTGTTCATCACCCGCGAGCCCGTCGGCGAGGACACCGCCGAGCAGGCCGTGGGCGCCGCGCTCGCCGCCGCGCGGGCGGGGGTGTTCAGCGCCGCGCGGGGCTCGTGACGTCGGCGGCGGGCGAGGGCTCGTCCGGCTCGGTCCGCGCGCGGGCGTGCAGGAAGCGGGCGGTGGCGGTGTCGGCGGGGAAGTACGCCTCCACCACGATCTCCTCCAGGGTGATGTCGAAGGCCGCGCCGAAGGTCGTGATGGTGTTGAAGAAGCAGAGTTCCGTCCCGCGGTGCTGGACGCGGATGGGCAGGGCCACGTCGGCGGGGTCGGGCCCGGGCGGCTCGTCGCCGCGCTCGTCGGGGCCGCCGGGCGGGTAGGACAGCAGCTCCTCGTAGAGCACGCTCAGCCGCGGGTCGCCGGTGAGCGCCACCTGGCGGGCGAGCCGGGAGAGCAGGAAGTCGCGCACCCGCGGCAGGTTGCGCAGGCGCGGGGCCAGGCCGCGCGGGTGCAGCCCGAGCCGCATCATGTTGACCGGCGGGGTCAGCAGCTCCGGGTCCACGCCGTCGAGGAACACGTCCACCGCGGAGTTGGCCAGGACCAGGTTCCAGCGGCGGTCCACCACCAGCGCCGGGTACGGCTCGTGCCCGCGCAGCACCCGCCGCAGGGCCTCCCGCGCCTGGGCCATGTCCGGGTCGTCCCAGCGGCGCTCCAGGTGGGCGGGGGCGTGGCCGGCCGCGACGAGCAGGCGGTTGCGCTCGCGCAGCGGCACGCCGAGGTGCCCGGCCAGGCGCAGCACCATCGGGCGGCTGGGGATCGTCCGGCCGGTCTCGACGAAGCTGACGTGCCGCGGCGACACCTCCGCCCGGATGGCCAGTTCGAGCTGGCTCAGCCCCCGGCGGTGCCGCCATTCGCGCAGGAGTTCCCCGACCGGGCGGTCCTGGTTCATACGCGGGTTCTACCAAAGAGCCGTGCCCCGACGCCATTACACGGCATGTAATCGACACCGAAGCGAGCCAGGGGCGAGGGTTCGGGCATGAGCGAGAACAAGCCCACTCGGGCGGAACTCAACAGGAAGCTGTTTCTCCGCGCGTTCGCGCGGTTCGCGGAAGGGAATGTCGAGGCCCTGCGGGAGGTGCTCGCGGAGGATTTCCTCGACCACAGCCCGGGAAACCCCTCGGGGCGGGACGCGTTCGTGGAGTTCGTCGCCGCCTCCCCCACCGCGGGGGCCCGGCTGGAACTCGCGCGCGTCGTCGCCGACGACCAGTACGTGGTGGCGCATTACCGGATGACACCGGCCGCCGGGGAGGACGCCGTGGCGGTCGTGGACATCTGGCGGCTGGAGGACGGCCTGATCACCGAGCACTGGGACGTCGTCCAGCCGGTTCCGGAGCCGGCGCTGACGCCGAACGGGATGTTCTGAGCCGGGCCCGCCGGGAGGCGAAGCGGCGGGCCCGCGGACGGTGAAGGGGATCGACCACGAAGGTCGATCCCCTTCACCGCGCGAACGGTCAGCGGCGACCGCCGGCCGGCCGGCGCGGGCCGGACGGCGTCAGCCGCAGGACCTCACCGGACGGCACCGGCCGGGCGCGCCCGCCTTAGCTGCACCCGCTCGTCGAGCCGCACCCCTCGCACAGGTAGCAACTGCCCGCGCGGCGCATCTTGGTGCCGCAGGAGAAGCACAGCGGGGCGTCGGCGTTCAGGCCGAGCTGGATCTCCACCAGCTCCGTGGAGCTGTGCGCCTCCCGCGGGGCCGCGGAGGGCTGCGGGGCGGCGGGCTCGGCGGCCGGTGCCGAGGACGGCGACGGCGCGGCGGGCGCGGCCTGGCGCGGGGCCGACTGGGCCAGGCCCTCGACGTCCAGGTCCTCCTCCGCGGGCTCGTAGGAGCCGGTCTCCAGGTGCCGCTGGCGCTCCTCGGCGGAGTGGATGCCCAGCGCGGAGCGGGTCTCGAACGGCAGGAAGTCCAGCGCCAGGCGGCGGAAGATGTAGTCGACGATCGACTGCGCCATCCGCACGTCCGGGTCGTCGGTCAGGCCCGCCGGCTCGAAGCGCATGTTGGTGAACTTCGAGACGTACGTCTCCAGCGGCACGCCGTACTGGAGGCCCACCGAGACCGCGATGGAGAAGGCGTCCATCATGCCCGCGAGGGTGGAGCCCTGCTTGGACATCTTCAGGAACACCTCGCCCAGACCGTCGTCCGGGTAGGAGTTGGCGGTCATGTAGCCCTCGGCGCCGCCGACGGTGAAGGACGTGGTGATGCCGGGACGGCCCTTCGGCAGCCGCCGGCGCACCGGGCGGTACTCGACGACCTTCTCGACCCTCGGCTCCGCCGCGGGCGCGGCCTCGGCGCCGGCCGCGGCCTTGTCCTCCTTCTTCGCCCCGTCCTTCTGCTTGGCGGAGAGCGGCTGCCCGACCTTGCAGTTGTCGCGGTAGATCGCCAGCGCCTTGACGCCCATCTTCCACGCCTCGAAGTAGATCTCCTCGACCTCCTCGACGGTGGCGGTCTCCGGCATGTTGACCGTCTTGGAGATGGCGCCGGAGATCCACGGCTGGATGGCCGCCATCATCCGCACGTGTCCCATCGGGGAGATCGACCGCTCGCCCATGGCGCAGTCGAACACCTCGTAGTGCTCGGGCTTCAGGCCCGGCGCGTCGATGACGTTGCCGTGCTCGGCGATGTGGGCGACGATCGCCTCGACCTGCTCGTCCAGGTAGCCCAGACGGCGCAGCGCCCGCGGGACCGTGTTGTTCACGATCTGCATCGAGCCGCCGCCGACGAGCTTCTTGAACTTCACCAGGGCCAGGTCGGGCTCGACGCCGGTGGTGTCGCAGTCCATCATCAGCCCGATGGTGCCGGTCGGGGCGAGCACGGACGCCTGCGCGTTGCGGAAGCCGCTCTTCTCGCCCAGGCGGAGCACGTCCTGCCAGGTCTCGGTGGCGGCGGCCCACACCGGGGTGTCCAGGTCGTCCATGCGCTTGGCCTCGGCGTTGGCCTCGGCGTGCTGCCGCATGACCCGCTGGTGCGGCTCGGCGTTGCGGGCGTAGCCCTCGTACGGGCCGACGATGGCGGCGAGCTCGGCGGAGCGCCGGTAGGCGGTGCCG
The DNA here is from genome assembly GCF_054782095.1 of Streptomyces capparidis. Lineage (NCBI taxonomy): Bacteria > Bacillati > Actinomycetota > Actinomycetes > Kitasatosporales > Streptomycetaceae > Streptomyces > Streptomyces capparidis. The sequence goes on from NZ_BAAGTD010000040.1 coordinate 12,810, forward strand.
GTCATCAGGGAGGTGATGGCGCCGGCGAGCGCGCGGCCGCCGTCGGAGTCGTACGCGTGGCCGGTGGCCATCAGCAGCGCGCCGAGGTTGGCGTAGCCGATGCCGAGCTGGCGGTAGGCGCGGGTGGTCTCGCCGATCTTCTCGGTGGGGAAGTCGGCGAAGCAGATGGAGATGTCCATCGCGGTGATGACCAGCTCCACGACGCGGGCGAAGCGCTCGACGTCGAAGCGCTGGTTGCCCTGCTCGTCGTCGCGCAGGAACTTCATCAGGTTCAGCGAGGCGAGGTTGCACGAGGAGTTGTCCAGGTGCATGTACTCGCTGCACGGGTTGGAGGCGGTGATCCGGCCGCTCTCCGGGCAGGTGTGCCAGTGGTTGATCGTGTCGTCGTACTGGATGCCCGGGTCGGCGCAGGCCCAGGCGGCCTCCGCCATCCTCCGGAACAGCTTCCTCGCGTCGACGGTCTCCAGCACCTCGCCGGTCATCCGGGCGGTGAGGCCAAACTCGGTGCCGTTCTCCACGGCCTTCATGAACGCGTCGTTGACGCGCACGGAGTTGTTGGCGTTCTGGTACTGCACGGAGGTGATGTCCGCGCCGCCCAGGTCCATGTCGAAGCCCGCGTCGCGCAGGGCGCGGATCTTCTCCTCCTCCTTGACCTTGGTCTCGATGAAGTCCTCGATGTCGGGGTGGTCGACGTCGAGCACGACCATCTTGGCCGCCCTGCGGGTGGCGCCGCCTGACTTGATCGTTCCGGCCGAGGCGTCGGCCCCGCGCATGAACGACACCGGTCCCGAGGCGTTGCCGCCGGAGGAGAGCAGCTCCTTGGAGGAGCGGATGCGGGAGAGGTTCAGGCCGGCGCCGGAGCCGCCCTTGAAGATCATCCCCTCTTCCTTGTACCAGTCCAGGATCGACTCCATGGAGTCGTCGACGGACAGGATGAAGCAGGCGCTGACCTGCTGCGGCTGGCTGGTGCCGACGTTGAACCAGACCGGGGAGTTGAAGCTGAAGATCTGGTGCAGCAGGGCGTGGGTCAGCTCGTGCTCGAAGATGTCGGCGTCGGCCGGGGAGGCGAAGTAGCCGTGCTCCTCGCCCGCGGCGCGGTAGGTGCGCACCACCCGGTCGATGAGCTGCCTGAGGCTGTTCTCGCGCTGCGGGGTGCCGACGGCGCCGCGGAAGTACTTGCTGGTCACGATGTTGACGGCGTTGACCGACCAGAAGTCGGGGAACTCGACGCCGCGCTGCTCGAAGTTGACCGAGCCGTCGCGCCAGTTCGTCATGACGACGTCACGACGTTCCCAGGCCACCTCGTCGTAGGGGTGGACTCCCGGAGTCGTGTGGATGCGCTGCATGCGCAGGCCCTTCTTGGGGGATCCAGCGGCCTTGGCCCCGCGGTTCTTCGAACCGCGTGCCGGGCCGCTCGTCGTCTCTGTCATTGCGCCTCCCTCTGGGCGAAACGCCCTGATGTGCCACCGTTCTTCCCGGTGGACACCGTGTCTCCCGCCGCGACGGGGCCGCGTGGCCGCCGCCGGGCACGTCTGTCCTCGCGGACGCCGGTCACGCCCGCTCCGCCTGCCCTGTGTGGTCTTCGTGATGTTCGTCGTCGCCGGTGATCACGGCCGGTGATCACGGCTCGGGGCCGGGCCCGCCGTCCCGGCCGAGCCGCGCACGCGTGGGCGCGCGGCTCCCACCGCGTCCGCCGGCGCGCGCCCTGCCGTCGCGCGGCTCAGCGCGCGGCGCGGACGGGTCCGGGGACGCGTTCCGCGTCGCTCGCGGCCTGCTCCGGGGGCCGCGCGGCGCGGAGCTCCTCGATCGCCGCCTCGAAGTCCTCCAAGGACTCGAAGGCCTTGTAGACCGAGGCGAAGCGCAGATAGGCGACCAGGTCCAGCTCCCGCAGGGGCCCGAGTATCGCCAGGCCCACGTCGTGGGCGGGCAGCTCCGCCCGCCCCGTGGCGCGCACCGCCTCCTCGACCCGCTGGCCGAGCTGGGCGAGCGCGTCCTCGGTGACCGGCCGCCCCTGGCACGCCTTGCGCACCCCGGCGATCACCTTGTCCCGGCTGAACGGCTCGGTGACGCCGCTGCGCTTGATCACCATCAGGGTCGCCGTCTCCACGGTGGTGAAGCGGCGGCCGCAGTCGGGGCACTGGCGGCGCCTGCGGATCGCGGCGCCGTCGTCGGTGGTGCGGCTGTCCACGACACGGCTGTCGGGGTGCCGGCAGAAGGGGCAGTGCATCGCTAGTCTCCCTCCTTGCCGCCGACGGCCGGTACGACCTCGGCGATCACGGTCGCCTTCTCCCGGCGCGGTCCATGACGCCGCAGCGGTCCTCACTCCGCGTGAACGGGCAAGGCACGGCTGCGCCTCCCACGACGGGCCCGCAGGCCCTTCCGGGTGGCCACCAGCATAGGCGATTCCGGCGGCCGTGGACCGCACCGATCACAACCTCTTGGGGTGGGTCCGCGTTCACACACTAGATGTGGGGAACGCATATCCCATCGGCGTCGGCGTGTCGCGCTGCCCGCCGAGGGCTCCACAGAGCCTACGGGACCGGGAGGCGCGGCTCGCACGGGGGGAGCAGCCGTCACAGAGCGTTCACATACGGCGACCATGCGCAGGGAGGTAGTCTGCTCGGGGAGCGGCGCGAGGAGCCGCTCCGGCGCGCGCCCGCGGGCGGGAGCGGGCATCGGGAGGGCCGTGGCGAAGGGCCTGGAAGGCCGTCGCGAGGGCCACCGGGATCCGGTGGAACGGAAGGGAGCGGCGTGCACCGCAGCGGCCGCCGGAAGGGGCGACCCATCCGCGGGAAGCGCCCCGGGGAGGCCGCCGCGAAGATCCCGTGAAAGGTGCCCGGGACGCGGGTCGGCGCACCCGCCTCCGAGGGGGCGCGGCATCGGGAACCGGCGCGCGGCCGGGCGGAAGCCCGTCGCGCGTCCGCGCGGAACCCCGAATTATGCAATCGCCCAATACACCCGAAGCCCGGATCCACGCAGGAGCTTTTTGGAAATTCACTCGAACGTGTGTTTGGCGCAACCTTTCGAAACCAACTACCGTTGTCCCAGCGGGAGAACTTCTCGAGAGGGGCCGCCATGACCACCACGGACATCGTCACCATGACCGTTCAGGACAACTCCCCCGACCGCGTGCCCGAACACGGTTCACAGGCACATGACGATCCCGCCAAGCCCGCCCGCGCGCTCCCGGGGCGGCCGCCGGGCATTCGCGCCGACAGCTCCGGGCTCACCGACCGCCAGCGCCGCGTCATCGAGGTCATCCGCGATTCCGTCCAGCGGCGCGGCTACCCGCCGAGCATGCGGGAGATCGGCCAGGCGGTGGGGCTTTCCAGCACCTCCTCCGTGGCGCACCAACTGATGGCACTCGAACGCAAGGGATTCCTGCGGCGCGACCCGCACCGGCCCCGCGCCTACGAGGTCCGCGGCGCCGAGGCCCCGCACACCCAGACCCCGGACACCACGGGCAAGCCCGCCGCCTCCTACGTGCCGCTGGTCGGCCGGATCGCGGCCGGCGGCCCGATCCTCGCCGAGGAGTCCGTCGAGGACGTCTTCCCGCTCCCCCGCCAGCTCGTCGGCGACGGTGACCTGTTCGTGCTCAAGGTCGTCGGCGACTCCATGATCGAGGCGGCCATCTGCGACGGCGACTGGGTGACCGTGCGGCGCCAGCCGGTCGCCGAGAACGGCGACATCGTGGCGGCGATGCTGGACGGCGAGGCCACCGTCAAGCGGTTCAAGCGGGAGGACGGCCACGTCTGGCTGATGCCGCACAACTCCGCGTACCAGCCCATCCCGGGCGACCAGGCGACGATCCTGGGCAAGGTGGTCGCGGTCCTCCGCCGCGTATGAGCCCCATAGGCCCCCTGGGGAGCGCCACGGCGCGCGGACCAGTGGAGGGGAAGGCCAGGGCCGCCCCGGGCGGCGAAGAGCCGGACAGCGCGCACAGACCCGGCGCGCACAGACCCGGCGCTGAGCCGGGCAGCACAGAGCCGGGCAGCGCGAAGCAGGACAGCGCAGAGACGGGCCCCGTGCCGCGCGAAGCGGCCGGGGCCCGTCTCCATGGGTGGACGGCGCGTGGGCGCCGCCCGTCACCTCACGGGGCCGCGCCCACGGTGCGGGCCGCCACCGGCCGCGGGGCGGGCGCCGAGGCGTCGATCGCGGCCAGGGAGCGCCGCACCTGGTTGCGGTCCTCGGTGTACCAGAAGTCCGGCATGGACGAGCGCAGGAACCCGCCGTAGCGGGCCGCGGCCAGCCGCGGGTCGAGCACCGCCACCACGCCCCGGTCGTCCGCGGCCCGGATCAGCCGCCCGGCGCCCTGCGCCATGAGCAGCGCCGCGTGGGTCGCCGACACCGCCATGAACCCGTTCCCGCCGCGCTGCTCCACGTCCTTGGCGCGGGCGCTCATCAGCGGGTCGTCGGGGCGCGGGAAGGGGATCCTGTCCATCACCACCAGTTGGCAGGCCGAGCCCGGCACGTCCACGCCCTGCCACAGCGACAGCGTGCCGAACAGGCAGGTCTCCGGGTCCGTGGCGAACGCGCGGATCAGCTCGCCGAGCGTGTCCTCGCCCTGGAGCAGCACCGGCACCTTCAGCCGCCCGCGCATCTCCTCGGCGGCGGCCTGGGCGCCGCGCATGGAGGAGAACAGCCCCAGGGTGCGCCCCCCGGCGGCCTCGATCAGCTCCGCGAGCTCGTCGAGCATGTCGGCGCGGGCCCCGTCGCGGCCCGGCTGGGACAGGTGCCGGGCGACGTACAGGATGCCCTGCCGGGGGTAGGAGAACGGGGAGCCGACGTCGATCGCCCGCCAGCGCGGCACGACCTCCCCGGCCTCTCCCGGCTCCTCGGCGGCCCCGGCGTCCGCGCCCGCGGCCCCGGCGCCCGGTTCCGCCGGCACCGGGTCCGGCAGCCGGTTCTCCGCCGTCAGCCCCACCGACGCCGCCACCTGCGTGAAGTCCCCGCCGAGCTTGAGCGTCGCCGAGGTGAGCACCACCGACCGCTCCGCGAACAGCTTCTCCCGCAGCAGCCCCGACACGTTCAGCGGCGCGACCCGCAGCGACGCCCCGTACCGGTCGTGCCGCTCGTACCAGACCACGTCGTACTCGGACTCCAGCAGGATCCGCTCCGCCGTGGCGTGCACGCTCTCGATGGACGCCAGGGCCTGCTTGCGCACCGCGTCCTCGTCGGTGACGGACCTGTCGCGGACCTCCCCCAGCGAGGTGATGCACAGCCGGCACGCGTCCCGCAGCGCGGCAAGCACCAGCGCCAGGTCCTCGGGCAGCTCCTCCAGCCGGCCGGGCAGGGCCAGCTCCATGATCCGCTCGAAACCCTCCGAGGCGGTGAGCAGCGCGTCCGCCGCCTTCTCGTTGACGAGCTTCGCGGCGCGCTTGACCGCCCGGTTCACCCCGGGCGGGGTCAGCTCCCCGGTGGCGGCGCCGGTGACCCGGCCGACCAGCTCGTGGGCCTCGTCGACGATCAGCACCTCGTGGCCGGGCAGCACCGGGGCGCCCTCTATGGCGTCGATGGCCAGCAGCGCGTGGTTGGTGACCACGACGTCCGCGAGCTTGGCCCGCTCCCGCGCGGCCTCGGCGAAGCACTCGGCGCCGTAGGCGCACCGGGAGGCGCCCAGGCACTCCCGCGAGGTCACCGACACCTGCGACCAGGCGCGGTCGGACACCCCGGGGGTGAGGTCGTCGCGGTCGCCGGTCTCGGTCTCCTCGGCGTACTCCCGCAGCCGCAGCAGGTCCTTGCCGAGCTTGCTGGTCGGCCCGCCCACGGTCTCCATGGGGTCGAACAGGCCGTCCTCCTCGTCGCTGGGCACGCCCTCGTTCACCCGGTGCAGGCACAGGTAGTTCGACCTGCCCTTGAGCATGGCGAACGCGGGCCGCCTGCGCAGCAGGGGGTGCAGCGCCTCGACGGTGCGCGGCAGGTCCCGCTCGACCAGTTGCCGCTGGAGCGCGAGCGTGGCGGTGGCCACCACCACGCGGTCACCGTGCGCCAGTGCCGGCACCAGGTAGGCCAGGGACTTGCCGGTGCCGGTGCCGGCCTGCACGATCAGGTGCTCGCCCGAGGCGATGGCGTCGGCGACGGCCCCGGCCATGGCGACCTGGCCGGGGCGCTCCACGCCGCCGACCGAGGCGACGGCGGCGTGGAGGAGTTCGGTGAGCGGTGGTTGCGTCATAGCCCGTTCACCCTACGTCCCCGCACCGACATCCCGCGGCGGGTCACCCGGGCTCCGGGGCGTACAGGGGGTTCGGGACGGTGCCGTGCACGGCCGCGTGCGGGCGCTCGGGCCGGTCGCGGTAGCCGTCGAGCAGCAGCCGGTTGCGGTTCAGGCACAGCCGGGCGATGCGCGGGCCGAGCAGTTCGTAGTCGGCGAACCGGTCGGCCAGGGCGGGGAAGCGCCGCTGGTGGGCGGTGATCTCCTCGCGCAACAGCGCCCAGAACGCCCGCTGCGGCAGGTCGGCCTGCTCCTCCAGCAGCGGGGCCAGGTACCGGAAGACGCCCACGAACAGGCCGGAGTGGATGAACTGCGGCAGGAAGTCGGCGGGTTCGCGCAGCAGCACCTCGCCGACCTCGGCGGGCATGGACTCCAGCTCCGGCACGGGCTTCTCGCTGACGTTGACGTCGTCCACGAAGTCCTTCACCGCCAGCCGCGCGGGCACGTCCCGGTCGTCGAACACCACGATCGTGTTCTCTCCGTGCGGGGAGAACACCACGCCGTAGCGGTACAGGAAGCGCAGCAGCGGGGGCAGCAGGGCGTGGAAGAGGCGGCGCGTCCAGTCGGCGGCGGACAGCCCCGAGCGGGTGATCAGCTCGGCGGCGAAGGAGCGCCCTTCGGGGTCGGTGTACAGCAGCGCGGCCAGGGTGCGGGCCCGCTCGCCCGGCTCCAGGTACGCCTCGACGGGCTCGCGCCAGATCGCGCCGAGCAGTTCCCGGTACTGGTAGGGCACGGCCGGTATGGCCTCCAGGACGGGGTGCCGGACGGTGACGGACGCGGTCTCGCCGAGCAGCACCACCCGGCACTCCTCGGCCAGGAACGGGTCGGCGTCGCGCAGCGCGTGCACCCAGGCGGTGACGGCGGGCGCGGCCAGGGTGCGCTCGGTGGGCAGGCCGCGCCACACCAGCGTGTTCAGCACGGACAGGGGCAGCTTGACGGTGCGCAGGCGGGGGCGGCTGACGTTGAGGAAGGTGCGGATGGACTGCTGGGGCAGCCGCAGGTCCGGGTCCTCGGGCAGCGGCACGATCCGGTGGTCGGCGACCTCGGCGGCGAACAGCGGCAGCAGCGTCTCGTCCCACTGCCACGGGTGCACCGGCAGCCACAGGAACCGCTCCGGGTCGCGGCCGGTGGCGGCGACGGCGGAGCGGAACCGCTCGCGGGTGGCGGGCGCGAGCTCCTCCTCGTACAGGCGCCGCTCGGTCAGGCCCGGCACGCCGCGGTACTCGGCGAGGTCCCGGTGGACGGCGAGCCACGGCAGGTGGGTGGGGCGGACGGCCTCCGGCGCCCAGCGGTGCGCGTCGGAGGCGGAGAAGCCGAGCCTGCCCTTGTTGGGCAGGATCCACGGGTGCCCGGTCTGGTGGCCCTCCAGGTCGGCGTAGGCGTAACCGGCCAGGCGGGCGGCGGTGGGGGCCTCGGCGAGCTGCCGGGTGTCGGCGACCAGGGTGGTGGACAGCTCGCGCACCAGGTGGCCCGCGGTGTCGTCGGTGATGCCGAGCGTGGTGCGCGCGTCCAGCAGGAACGTGAGCGGGTCGTGCGCGGGCGCGCCGTCCCTGAGCACGGACGCCGGGTCCACCCGCCAGCTCTCGTAGGCGCCGCGGCGGGCGCGGAAGCGGTACTCGACGCCGGACGCGAGGCGCACGGCGTACCCGCCGTCCCCTGCGGGCTCGGGGGTGATCAGTTCCTCGTAGGCGAACTCGGCGAGCGCCTTGGCCAGCATGCGGCGGCTCGCGGTGCGCCAGTGGTCCGCGGTGAGGTGGGCGGGGCGGAAGAGCGGCGGCACGGGCGCCTCCTCGTCGGGGGTGGGGCGGCGCGGGCTCGGCCGCGCCGGGCTGTGGGGGTGCGGGTCAGGTCGCGTCCAGTCGGTCGCGCAGCGCCCGGTCCCGCACCATCAGGGCGGCCTGCTTGTCGGGCAGCCGGACCTCGGCGCAGAACCGGAACCCGGCACCGAGGAAGGCGGCCACCGACGGCGTGTTGCGCAGGTCCGGCTCGGCGACGACGCGGGCGCAGGCCGGGCGGTGGTCCAGCACCAGGTCGGCGCAGGCCCGCAGCAGGGCCGTGCCCAGGCCCCGGCCGCGGTCGGCGGCGGCGCCGATGAGCAGGTGCAGGCCGGTGTCGTGGGGGCGGGCGGGGTAGTGGCGGGCCAGCGGGTCCAGGTCGGCGCGGTACACCTCCCAGTAGCCGACCGGGACGCCGTCGAGCACGCCGAGGCAGGGCACGCTGCGCCCGTCGCCGTCGAGCTGGGCGGCGACGTGCGCCCGGGTGGTCTCCGGCGGCCCGGCCAGCTCCCAGAAGGGGGCGACGGCCGGGTCGTTCATCCAGCGCGTCAGCAGCGCCAGGTCCCGCCCCAGATCGACGGGCACCAGCTCGAACGGGCCGAACGGCGTCGCCGCCCGCCCCCAGCCGGCGACCCCGTCGAGCAGGTCGGCGCCGCGGTGCGCGCGGGAGCCGCGCGGGGCCGTGCCGATGGCCCGGGGCAGTTCGAGGGTGTCGTCGGTGTCGTCGGCCGCGGTCATCCGGTCCCCTTCCGCCGGCGGTGCGCCGGTTGGCAGGTCACGCCGGTCTCCCGGCGAGCGGGTTGGGCACGGTCACGTAGACGGACTGGGTGTCCACGGGCCCCACGAGTTCGTCCATGCCGTGCAGGCGGGTGAGCAGGTTGGCCTTGCAGCGCAGGGTGGGCCGCTCCAGCAGCAGCGCGGGCAGCGCGGAGCGGCCGGGGGCGAGCTCGGCGAGGAAGCGGCGGAACGCGGCGAGCAGCACCCGCTCGTCCGCGAGCCCCTGGGAGCCGAACGCGCCGATCAGCCCGAGCACGTTGTTGATGCCCAGGTAGTAGGCGAACCGCTCGTCGGCCACCTCGTCCGCGACGAAGGTGTCCGTGTCCGCGCCGATGCCGGGCAGCGCCGCGTCGAGCTCGGCGCGGCGCGAGGCGCGGTAGTAGTAGCCCTGGTTGTCGCGGTACCGGCCGCCGGCGGGCCAGCCGTCGCGGTCCAGCAGCACCAGGGTGTTCTGCTGGTGCGCCTCCAGGGCTATGCCCGCCTCCCCGTCCAGCCACAGCACCGGCCGCACCACGCAGTCCAGGTAGCGCAGGAACCACTCGGTGGCCACCGCTCCCCGCGGCCGGCCGGTCGCCGCGGCGAGACGGGTCACGACGTCGGCCAGGCGCGAGCGCAGGGCGTCGCGCGGCCCGCCCGGCCAGGGGCGGGGGGCGGTCAGGCCCGCCACGCACGCCGCGTCGTCGCCGGGGCCGAACGGGTTGTGCCGGATCACCAGGTCGAAGCCGGGCACGGGCTCGCCGCCGGGGGCGGTGACGGCGAGCCAGGCCGGGTCGCGGACGATGTCGAACCCGGGGTGGGCGGCGCGCCACCGGGCGCCGAGCCCGGTGCGCAGCAGCCGGTGCACCTCCACGCCGCGGCGCAGCTCCTTGGGGAGGTTCTCCCGGCGGGAGTTGGTGATGCGCAGGGCCAGGGAGAGCTTGAGCATGCGGTCCGTGCCGGGGCGGCAGACGGTGCGCACGGAGGAGGTGGGGTACCAGGGGTCGCCCGCCGGGCCGAGGTCGCGCACCAGCCCTCGCTCGATCAGCTCGCGCACCCGCGACTGCCCGCGCAGGTGGGCGGCCTGCCACGGGTGCGCGGGCACCAGGGCGGCGCCGGGCGGCGGGGTGAGCCCGGCCAGTTCGGCGGTGAGCCGCTCGGCGGGGACGGTCCTGCCGCCGCGGGTCCACGCGGAGTCGGCGGCCAGGGCGGAGCGGTCCACGGCGAACCAGTGCAGCGGGAAGCGGCCGCGCAGCTCGGGGGAGCACGCCGCGGCCTCGTCGCCGTCCAGCCCCTCCCGGCTCTTGGGAGTGGGGTGCAGGGGGTGGCCGAGGACGAGGGCCTGCTCGGCGTCGAGGAACGGCGGGGTGCCGGGCTCGGGGGACGGCTCGGCGCGGCGGACGGCGAGGAAGCCGGCGGTGCGGCGCACGGAGTCGGCGACGCGGGCGACCAGGTCCACGCCGTCGCGGCCGAGCGGGGTGTGCCCGGCCGCGTCCCCGGCCGGCGCCGTCCCGCGGGGCGCGCTCTCGCGGGGCGCGCTGTCGCGGGCGGCGGCCTCGCGGGCGAGCAGGGCGGCGAGGGTGACGGCGTCCGCGGGCAGCCCGCCGTCCAGCAGCACCCGGCCGAACCGGTGGTGCCCCACCGGCGACCAGTGGCGGACGGGGGCGCGCAGCGCGGTGCCGCTCGCGGGCAGGGGCAGCACCAGCTCGCCGACCGGGTGCCCGGGGCCGCCGGTCTCCCGCAGCCAGCAGCGCAGCAGGTTCTCCACGGCCGCGGCGTCGGCGGCGGTGAACGGGTCGGGGTGGGTGAGCGGGTCGGGGTCGCTCCCGCCCCCGGCGCCGGTGTCCTGGCGGGGCAGGCTCGGGGTGGTGACGTCGGGCACGGCGTTCATCGTGGGCGCTCCTCAGCGGCCGGCGAGCGCGGGCGGGTCGGCGCGGCGGACGGCCTCGGCGAGCCGGTCGAGCACCGCGTCGGCCTGTTCGTCGGTGATGGTCAGGGGCGGGGCGATGCGGATGACGCGGCGCTCCCGCCCGGCCGGCTCGACCAGCAGGCCGAGCCGCAGGGCCGCGCTCTGCACCGCGGCGGCGCGGCGCCGGTGGTCGAGCTCCAGCCCGAGCAGCAGCCCGCGCCCGCGTACGCCGGTGACGAAGGGGTGGTCGGCGGCGAGCTCCCGCAGGCGCCCGGCTATGCGCTCGCCGACGGCGGCGGCGCGCCCGGCCAGGCCGTGCTCGTGGGCGAAGGTGACTATGGCGGTGCCCGCGGCCAGGGCCAGCCGGTTGCCCTGGACCGGCCTGCGCCCGCGGGTGCGGGCGCCCAGCGCCCCGCGGTGCACGACCACGGACAGCGGCAGGCCGCCGCCGACCGCGTGGGAGAGGATCACCGCGTCGGGCACCACCGCGCTGTGCTGGAACGACCAGAAGGCGCCGGTGCGCCCGACCCCGCCGCGGGTCTCGTCCACCACCAGCGCGGCGCCCTCACGGTGCGTCAGGCGGCGGGCGCGGCGCAGCCACTCGTCCGGAGTGAACGTCACCCCGTCCCGCCGCACCGGCTCCACCAGCAGGCCGGGGCGGCCGGTCGCGGCCCTGGCGAGGCCGAGCGCGGTCTCTGCGGCGTCGGCGGGCCCGGCGCCGCAGAACCGCACCACCGCGTCGCCGGCCAGCTCCTCGGGCAGCGTGGCCAGCACCGCCGAGGTGAACGCCTCCCGGGCGGCGGCGGGCGGCGGCGCCCCGGGGCCGAGGGCGGTGCGCAGGGCCTCGAGCACGACGGGGTGCTGGTGACCCAGCGCCAGGGAGCCGTACAGGCAGTCGAGATAGCGGCGGCCGTCGGAGCCCTCGACGGTCATGCCGCGGGCGCGGACGGGGACGACGGGCAGGGTGGTGGCGGCGTGCTCGCGCACCGGACGCCGTCCCGTACCGATCACTGGTGTCGCGTTCTCGGCCACGAAACCTCCCGGAAAAAAGTAAGGCATACCTTACTTCCACTACGCCGGGCAACCGAACGGATCCGTCGGGTAGCTCGCGCCGCTCCATCCCCTGGGGACCAACGACCGACGCCCCGTCCGATCACGGCCAAACGGTTCCATACTGCCGAAAGATCCTTACCCCGGAACCGGGGACCCGCACGCGGCCGTCCCCACCAGCACCCGGCATAGTGGGATCTTCATTTTTCCCGCTCCGGGAATGGCACTGTCTCAACAGGGGGAACCGACCCGATGTCATCGATACGCCGACTCGCCGCGGCCTGCTGCGCGGTGACCGCGCTGCTCGCGGTGACCGCCTGCGGCCCGGAGGACGACAGCTCCGCTCCGGCCGTGAGCCCTTCCGCGAGCGGGGCCGCGGCCGGAGACGACTTCCAGCTCCCCGACCTGCCCGAAGGACTGCCCACCACCCTGGAGCAGCTCAAGGACTGGAAGTGGGACGACTGGGAGAACTGGGCGCGCGACGCCGCCCAGGAGGCGTTCAAGAACCCCCTGGTGAAGGACCTGTGGGACGCCACCCGCATGCGTGAGGCCGAGCCGCTGGACAAGGAGGTCAAGGGCGGCTTCGCCGACGACGGCCAGGGCACCACCGACCCCGAGCCGGATCCGGTGCAGGCCGAGCGGGTGGAGACGCCCTACACCGACCACGCCGCCCCGCCCGGAAAGATCTTCTTCGACACCCCCGACGGCCCCGCCGTCTGCTCCGGCACCGTGGTGAAGGACCCGGCGCACCCGGGCAAGTCGAACCTGGTGTGGACGGCCGGGCACTGCGTGCACGGCGGCCAGGGCGGCGGCTGGTTCCGCAACATCCAGTTCGTCCCGGCGTACAACAACCAGGGCCAGGACCCGGCGTCCGAGCAGATCAGCGAGCAGGACGCGGCCCCGTACGGCGCCTACTGGGCGGAGTGGGTGCAGACCTCCAGCCAGTGGATCGAGCAGGGCGCCACCAGCGGCGGCGCCGGGGCCTCCTACGACTTCGCGGTGATGAAGGTCGTGCCGGTGAGCGGCGGCGGCAAGTCGCTGGAGGAGACCGTGGGCAACGCGCTCGACGTGTGGTTCGACGCGCCGCGCCCGACGCTGCGGGCCGACGGCGTGTCCGCCTACGGCTACCCGGCCGCTCCCCCGTTCGACGGCCAGGTCATGCACCGCTGCACCGACTCCGCCACCAACCTGACCCTCGACCCGGCCGCCCCGACCATGCTGCGCATCGGCTGCACCATGACCGGCGGCTCCAGCGGCGGCGGCTGGATCACCCGCGGCCCGGACGGCGACCCGGTGCTGGTGAGCAACACCTCGATCGGCCCGGCGGAGAACACCTGGCTGGCCGGTCCCTATCTGGGGCAGTCGGCCCAGGGCGTCTACCAGGCGATCAGCGACAAGTTCGCCGGCCAGTAGGGGCGGCGGCCGAAACGGCGGGCGGCCCGCCGCTCCCCTCGTCCGAGGGGAGCGGCGGGCCGCCCTGTGTCCGGTTCGCGCCCCCGAGGGCTAGCGCTGGGCCGCCACCGTGAACGGGGCCAGCTCGGCGGCCAGCACCTCGTCCACCAGGACCTTCACCCGGGTGCCGTCCCCGGTGTGCTCCTCCAGCAGCAGCTCGCCCTCGGCGTGCAGCCGCGAGACGAGGTCGCCGCGGGTGAACGGCACCAGGGCCTCCACCGTGATCGAGGGCCGCGGCAGCTCGCTGTCGACCAGCGCCCGCAGCTCCTCGATGCCGCGCCCGGTCCGCGCGGAGACCGCCACGGCCCGCCGCTCGGTGCGCAGCAGCCGCCGCAGCACCTCCGGGTCGGCCGCGTCCGCCTTGTTGATCACCACGATCTCGGGCACGTCGGACGCGCCCACGTCGCGGATCACCTCGCGCACGGCGGCGAGCTGCGCCTCGGGGCGCTCGTGCGCGCCGTCCACGACGTGCAGGATCAGGTCGGCGTCGGCGACCTCCTCCATGGTGGAGCGGAACGCCTCCACCAGGTGGTGCGGCAGGTGGCGCACGAAGCCGACGGTGTCGGCGAGGGTGTACGCCCGCCCGCTGGGGGTCTGCGCCCGGCGCACGGTCGGGTCGAGGGTGGCGAACAGCGCGTTCTCCACCAGCACGCCCGCGCCGGTCAGCCGATTCAGCAGCGAGGACTTGCCCGCGTTGGTGTACCCGGCGATGGCCACGGACGGCACCCGGTTGCGCCGGCGCTCCTGGCGCTTGAGGTCCCGGCCGGTCTTCATGGCCGCGATCTCCCGGCGGAGCCTGGCCATCTTCTCGTTGATCCGGCGGCGATCGGTCTCGATCTTCGTCTCACCGGGGCCTCGGGTGGCCATGCCGCCGCCCGAGGAGCCGGAGCCGCCACCGCCCATCTGGCGGGACAGCGACTGACCCCAGCCGCGCAGCCGCGGCAGCATGTACTGCATCTGCGCCAGGGAGACCTGCGCCTTGCCCTCGCGGGACTTGGCGTGCTGGGCGAAGATGTCCAGGATCAGCGCCGTGCGGTCCACGACCTTGACCTTGACGACGTCCTCGAGGTGGATGAGCTGGCCCGGCGTGAGCTCACCGTCGCACACCACGGTGTCGGCGCCGGTGGCCGCGACGATGTCGCGCAGCTCCTGCGCCTTGCCCGAGCCGATGTAGGTGGCCGGGTCCGGCTTGTCGCGGCGCTGGATGACGCCCTCGAGGACCATGGAGCCCGCGGTCTCGGCGAGCGCCGCCAGCTCGGCCAGCGACTCCTCGGCGTCCTCCACCGTGCCGGACGTCCACACCCCGACGAGCACCACACGCTCCAGGCGGAGCTGCCGGTACTCGACCTCGGTGACGTCCTCGAGCTCGGTGGACAGGCCCGCCACCCGGCGCAGCGCGGCGCGCTCGGTGCGGTCGTACTGGTCGCCGTCGCGCTCCTCGGCGTCGGCGTAGGCCAGCTCCTCGTCCATCAGGGCCTCGGCACGAAGGTCCTCCGGGAGCCGCCCACGCCGCCCACCGGCTGCCTCGCCGTCGCCCGTGCTGTGGTGCCGGCTGTTTCCGTGATCGGAGGTCAATGCGTTCCTTCGGCTGAGTGACAGGGACTGCCCGGCCGCTTCGGCCGGAGCGGGACGGACCGCGGCCCGTCAAGGGGTGCAACGCCGCGCCGACCGGGAAGATTCCCGTGGCGCGCCGGGCCGCCGGGGAGGCGGCCCGATGACGATGGTGGCACGCGCGGACGCCCCCGTCACGCCGGTTTCCCGCGCGTCGGGGGATCATTCCCGCCCGGGGCGCCCGGTCAGGGACCGGCGGTGGCGGGCTGCGGGCTGCGCCGGACCCGGTACACGTCGTACACGCCGGGCACGTCCCGCATGGCGCGCATCAGCGCGGGCAGGGTGTCCGGGCCGGGCAGCTCGACGGTGTAGGTGTGCCGCACCCGCAGCTCCCTGGGCGGCTCCACGGCGGCGGAGACGATGGCGACCCCGGCGGCGGCGATGGCCTCGGTGATGTCGGCGAGCAGCCGCGGCCGGCCCAGCGCCTCGGCCTGCACGGTCACCCGAAGCCCCGAGCCGGCGCCGCTCGCCCAGTCCACCTGCACCGGGTCGCGGCCGTCGGCGCGCATGCCCTGCACGGCGGCGCACTCGGTGCGGTGCACGGCGACGGTGCCGCCCCTGGTGACGAACCCGGTCACGGCGTCGGGCGGGACGGGGGTGCAGCAGCGGGCCAGCCGCACCACCGCGTCGGGCCGCCCGCTGACGGCGACGGACGCGGCCGGGGCGCGGTACTCGCCGTGGCCGCCGATCAGGGCCCCGCCCCGGCGCCGCCCGCCCGCGCGGGCGGGCCGCTCCGCGGGGGCCGGGGGCTCCTCGGGGGCGGCGGGGTGGGCCTTCAGCCAGCGGGAGATGGCGATCCTGGCGGCGGGGGTGCGGGCGTGCTCCAGCCAGTCGGGCGAGGGGCCGGAGGACTCGTCGGGCGAGACCAGCACCTGGAGCACGTCCCCGGCGCGCAACACGGTGGCCAGCGCCGTCAGCCTGCCGTTGACGCGGGCGCCGATGCACCGGTGCCCGGTGTCCTCGCCCAGCGCGTAGGCGGCGTCCACGCAGGTGGCGCCGGCGGGCAGGTCCACGGTGCGGCCGTCGGTGGTGAACACGGCGATCTCCCGGTCCTCGGCGAGCTCCTCGCGCAGGGCGGACCAGAAGGTGTCGGTGTCGGGGGTGACGCGCTGCCACTCCAGGAGGCGGGAGAGCCAGCCGGGGCGGGTGGGGTCGGAGCGCTCGGCCTCGCCCTGCTCGCCGGAGTCCCCCGCGCCCTGGTGCGGGTCGCCGAGCGCCACCACGCCGGTCTCGGCCACCCGGTGCATCCGCCGGGTGCGCACCAGCACCTCGGCGATACCGCCGTCGGGCGTGGCCACGGCGGTGTGCAGGGACTGGTACAGGTTGAACTTCGGCGCCGCCACGAAGTCCTTGAACTCGGCGATCACCGGGGTGAAGCAGGTGTGGAGCTCGCCGAGGACCGCGTAGCAGTCGGCGTCCTCCTCCACCACGACCAGCAGCCGGCCGAAGTCGAACGGGCCGAGCTCGTCCGGGCCAACCCCGCGCTTGAGCCGGAACCGGTGCACCGACAGGGCGTGCCGGGCCCGGATGGACACCTCGCCGTCTATGCCGGCGTCGCGCAGCACCCGCCGGACCCGCTCGGCCAGCTCCCGCAGCGGCTGCGGCCCCGCCTCGTACCGCTCGATCAGCTCGCGGGTGGCGGCGTACTCCTCCGGGTGGAGCACGGCGAAGACGATGTCCTCCAGCTCGGACTTGATCACCTGCACCCCGAGCCGCTCGGCGAGCGGGATGAGGACCTCGCGGGTGACCTTGGCGATGCGCAGCCGGCTGGCGGGCTTCATGTGACGGATGGTGCGCATGTTGTGCAGCCGGTCGGCGAGCTTGATCACCATGACCCGGACGTCGTTGCCGGTCGCCACCAGCATCTTGCGGAACGTCTCCGGCTCGGCCGCCGCCCCGTAGTCCACCTTCTCCAGCTTGGTGACGCCGTCCACCAGATAGCGCACCTCGGCGCCGAACTCCTCGCCGACCTGGTCCAGCGTCACGTCGGTGTCCTCCACGGTGTCGTGGAGCAGGGAGGCCACCAGCGTCGTGGTCTCCGCGCCGAGTTCGGCCAGGATCATCGTGACGGCGAGCGGGTGGGTGATGTACGGCTCGCCGCTCTTGCGCATCTGGCCGCTGTGCGAGGACGCGGCCAGCAGATAGGCGCGGCGCAGCGTGTCGAGGTCGGCCCGGGGATGGTGCGCCAGATGGACCTTGACGATGTGTTCGATGGCGTCGGGCACCCGGGGCTGGCGCCCCGAGCCGAGCACGGCCGCGCGGCCGAGTCTGAGCAGGTCCACCCGGCGGGCCCGGCGGCGCGTGCCGGTGGCGCCCGCCCCCGGACGCCCGGCCTTGTGCGGCGGGCCGGTCTCGGGAGGTGGCGCGGTCTCGGGGGGCGGGGCGGCAGAGTCCGGCGCTTGCGCGGGTTTGCGGTCAACGACGCCCATGGGCACCTCCGGCTGCGATCACCGGCGATGGGCGGCCACCGTCGGCGCTTGATGCTACCGACCCCACCACGCGGCGTGAGCCGGCTCCCGCCCGGAGTGAGCGACATCACCCGTTCGAGCTAAGGCGATGGCCACAAGCGGCAAGGGACGGACCAGGCTTGACGGTCCGACAGCGACGGTCCCCGCCGAGGCGGCGGGACGCCCGCGCGGGGTCCGCCGGGCACCGCGCAGGCCACGCGGCACTCCCGGGATGGCCCTGGGGCCTGTCGTCGAATCCCCGCCTGCCCCGCGACGCCTGGCACGCACTCTCGCCGCGCCGGGCGAAAGCCCGAGTACGACCCGGTACGAGGGCTATCGCCCGGCACGCCGAGAGCACGCACCGGACGCCGCGAGGCCGCCCTCCGGGCGACGACGGGGATCCGACGACAGGCCCTAGGCTACGCCGTGCCCCGCGGTGGTCAGCCACCCGGGGGTCACCTCGCCGCGCGCGACGATCACCGCGGGCCCGGTCATCTCCACGCCGCCGTCCACCCGCTCGGTGATCGTCAGCCGGCCGCCGGGTACGTCCACCGTGTAGGTGACGGGGCGTCCGGTCGCGGCGGGGTCGGTGCCGTCCCTGCGGGCGGCGGCCACCATCACCGCGCAGGCGCCCGTGCCGCAGGAGCGGGTCTCGCCCGATCCGCGCTCGTGGACGCGCATGGCGACGTGCCGCGGCCCGCGGTCGGCCACGAACTCCACGTTCACCCCGGCCGGGTACGCCCGGGCGGGGGTGACGGCCGGCGGGGTGTACAGGTCGCCGGCGTGCGCCAGGTCGTCGACGAACACCACCGCGTGCGGGTTGCCCATGTCCACCTTGCGCGCGGGCCAGCGGCGGTCGCCCACCGCGACCTCCACCCCGCCCTCGACCGGGTCGTCCGGGTCGGTCACCACCGGGCGCCCCATGTCCACGGTGATCTCGCCGGGCGAGCCGTCCGGGTGGTCCTTGGCGATGTGCACCCGCCTGACCCCGGCGCGGGTCGCCACGGCCAGGTCGCCCGGGGTGGCGTGCCCGGCCTCCACCAGGTGGCGCGCGAACACCCGCACCCCGTTGCCGCACATCTCCGCGACGCTGCCGTCGGCGTTGCGGTAGTCCATGAACCACTCGGCCGCGTCCGCCATGGCCCGCGCCTCCGGGTGCGCGGCGGAGCGCACCACGCGCAGCAGCCCGTCGCCGCCGATGCCCGCCCTGCGGTCGCACAGCAGGGCCACGTCCTCCGGGGACAGCTCGAGGGCGCCGTCCGGGTCGGGCACGATGACGAAGTCGTTCTGGGTGCCGTGCCCCTTGAGGAAGGGGATGGGGGCGGGGTGCTGGGAGTGCGCGATCACAGGATCAAGGGTACGGGCCTGGCGGCCCGAGCAAGGCGACGGGCCCGGCGGGCCGGGTGCTCAGCGCAGGCGGGCCACGCGCCAGATGGTGAGGACGCCGACGAGCAGGCTCAGGGCCGTGTAGGCCGCGACCCAGCGCCAGTCCGGGCGGCCGCCGGAGCCGCGCGGGGGCAGGCCCGGCCACACGTAGCCGACGCGCCGGGCGACCGTCAGCGCCCACCCGGCGCAGCAGGCGCACAGCAGCAGGCCCAGCATGGCCACCACCGCGCCGCCGTCGCCGAACGCCAGCGGGAAGGCGAACATCAGGGAGCCGATCACCGAGATGCCGCCGATGGGGACGGCCTCCCAGATGCGCATCTTCCGGCGGGGCCGCAGCTCGTTCCCGTCCGGGCCGCCGGCGGCGTCCCCCACCAGGGCGTCCCCCACCAGGGCGTCACCCGGCAGCGGCTGGTCGGGCACCCGGTCGCCGGGCGGGCCCGCGAGGAACAGCCCGTCCGGGCCGGGAACGCCGGGCAGCGGGCCGTACGGGTCGCCGGGGTCGGGTCCGTAGGGGTACGTTCCGCCGAAGGACAGCCCGTCCCCGTCCTCGTGCGGTCTGTCGCGAGGGCCGGCCTCCATCGCCACGCGCCCTCCCGGCTCGACACCCGTAGCTCATCGGGCGGCGGGCCGCAAGGGCCACGTCCGCCGCGATGATGATGACATGTCGGCGACGGTGCGCACCCGTTCCGGAGCGTCCCGTAGCCATCACGTGATCAGGCTGTGACCGCCTGTTCGACCAACCTCAGCGCCCGCTCCCGCACGTCGGGCCCGTCGCCGCCGAGCCAGTGCACCCGGGGGTCCCGGCGGAACCACGAGTCCTGGCGGCGGGCGAAGCGCTTGGTGGCCCGCACGGTCTCGGCGCGCGCCGCGTCCTCGCCGCACTCCCCGGCCAGGTGGGCCAGCACCTGCTGGTAGCCCAGCGCCCGCGAGGCGGTGCGGCCCTCGCGCAGCCCGGCCCGCTCCAGCTCCCGCACCTCGTCGACCAGGCCTGCCTCCCACATGCGGTCCACCCGCGCCGCGATCCGCCGGTCCAGCTCGGGGCGGGGCACGTCCACGCCGATCTGCACCGCGTCGTACACCGAGTCGTGGCCCGGCAGGTTCGCCGTGAACGGGCGGCCGGTGATCTCCACGACCTCCAGCGCCCGCACCAGGCGGCGGCCGTTGCTCGGCAGGATGGCCCTGGCGGCGGCCGGGTCCACGGCGGCGAGCCGGGCGTGCAGGACGCCCGGGCCGCTCACGGCGAGCTCGGCCTCGAGCCGGCCGCGGACCTCGGGGTCGGTGCCGGGGAACTCCAGCGCGTCGATCGCCCCGCGCACGTACAGGCCGGAGCCGCCCACCAGCACCGGGGCGCGGCCCTCCGCGAGCAGCCGGTCGATCACCGCCCGGGCCAGGCGCTGGTACTCGGCCACGGACGCGGTGACGGTGACGTCCCAGACGTCCATCAGGTGGTGCGGGACGCCCTGGCGTTCCTCGGGGGTGAGCTTGGCGGTCCCGATGTCCATGCCCCGGTACAACTGCATGGAGTCGGCGTTGACCACCTCCCCGCCGAGCTCTTGGGCGAGGGCGACGCCCAGGTCGGACTTTCCTGCCGCGGTCGGCCCGACGACCGCGATCACACGAGGGGGGTTGCTGCTCACCCGTCCAGTCTCCCAAACAAGCGCTTGTGCCCAACTGGGGTCGCGGGGGCGGGGCCGGCGGGTGCCGGGGTTTCCGGTGGAGCGCCGTCCGCCGCCGCGATCACGCGGGGAACGGGCGCTCGGCGCCGGTCGCGCGCGACCCGCATTCCGCTGCTTCCGGCGCGTTCGCGGTGCACGCCCGCCGCGGCGGGGTACCCGGCCGGACGAGCCCGCCGCGGAGGGCTCGGCCACAGGGAACACGACCGGACCAGGGAGGCCGGGATGAGCATTCTCGGGAAGATCCGCGACAAGGTCGGACAGCACAGCGAGCAGATCGAGCGGGGCGTGGAGAAGGGCGCCCGGCTGGTGGACGACAAGACCGGGCACCGCTACACGGACCGGATCCGCAGGGGCAGGGACCTGGTGGAGCGGCGGCTCCACGAGGAGCGCCGGGACCGGGGCGCGGGCTAGTCCGGCTCGGGCCGTCCGCGGCGCGGTGGCACGGGGCCCGTCAGCTCCGCGGGGCCCGTCAGCTCCACGGGACGGCTCAGCTCCACAGGGCGACGAGGTACCCGACGCCGTAGGGCGCCTCGTGCCGCAGCAGCCGGCCGCCGAGCCCGGCCCCGCGCGCCGCCCCGGCCAGCACCTGCCACGGGGCGCGCCCGGCGGCCCGCAGCTCGGCGGCGAGCCCGGCGTCGAGCGCGGCCAGGGCGTCCGTGTCGGCCCGGCCCAGGGCGTCCGCGGCCGCGTCGTCGAACGGGACCGCGCGCTCGTCCAGGTAGCCGGGCGCCTTCTCGGTGCGGCAGGCGCTGCCGTCGCCCAGGACCAGCAGCGCGAGCCGCTCCGGGGCGGCGGCCAGGGCCCGGCCCAGCTCCAGGCACCGCGCGGTGTCCTCGGTCTCGGCCACGGCGAGCCCGGAGCAGGGCACCGGGGGCGGGCCGGCGAAGTCCAGCAGCCAGGCGCCCACGGCCAGCGACGGCGGCAGGGGGCGGGGTTCCCCGCCGGGCGCCCCGTCCCCGCCGAGCGCCCCGTCCCCGCCGAGCACGGCGGCGCTGTCCACCCCGAACCCGCGGAAGGACCCGGTGGAGCCCCGCGGGTAGGGCCCCGCCTCCTCCGGCCGGGCCGGCCCGACGACGACGAGCCGGCCGGGCCCGGCGCCGGCCAGGGCCCGCACCGCCTCGGCGCAGGCCGCCCGCAGCGGCGCGAGTTCGGGCGCGGCGCCCGCCGCGACCTCGGGGACGAGCAGCGGCGGGGCCGGGCAGACCGCGGCGGCGACCAGCATGGCGCGGCGGCTCAGTCCCCGCAGGGCCCGCACGCGGGCGCGGGGGCGGCAGCCGGAGCGGGGGCGCCGATCGTGGGCAGGCCGAGCAGGACGCCCTTGGGCTTCGGCGCGGTACGGCTCTCCCACGCGTCCCCGGCGCGGGTGCGGCGGACGGCCTTGACCGGGCCCTCGGCCAGCAGGTGGTGGGGCGCGGCGTAGGTGATCTCCACGGTCGCCATGTCGCCGGGGCGCGGCGCGGCGCCCTCCGGGCGGTCGAAGTGGACCAGGCGGTTGTCGGGCGCGCGGCCGGACAGGCGGGAGGTCTGCCCGTCCTTGCGGCCCTCGCCCTCGGCGACCAGCACCTCGAGGGTGCGGCCGACCTGCCGCTTGTTCTCCGCCCAGGAGATCTCCTCCTGGAGCGCGACGAGCCGCTCGTACCGCTCCTGCACGACCTCCTTGGGCACCTGCCCGTCCATCTCGGCGGCGGGCGTGCCGGGGCGCTTGGAGTACTGGAAGGTGAACGCCTGGGCGAAGCGGGCCTCGCGGACGGCGTGCAGGGTCTGCTCGAAGTCCTCCTCGGTCTCGCCGGGGAAGCCCACGATGATGTCGGTGGAGATGGCGGCGTCCGGCATGGCGGCGCGCACCTTCTCGATGATGCCGAGGTAGCGGTCCTGCCGGTAGGAGCGGCGCATCGCGCGCAGCACCCGGTCGGAGCCGGACTGGAGCGGCATGTGCAACTGGTGCATCACGTTCGGCGTCTGCGCCATGGCGGCGATCACGTCGTCGGTGAAGTCGCGCGGGTGCGGGGAAGTGAAGCGGACCCGCTCCAGGCCCGCCACGTTCCCGCAGGCGCGCAGCAGCTTGGAGAACGCCTCGCGGTCGCCGATGTCGGAGCCGTAGGCGTTGACGTTCTGGCCGAGCAGCGTCACCTCGATGACGCCCTCCGCGACGAGCGCCTCCACCTCGGCGAGGACGTCGCCGGGGCGGCGGTCCTTCTCCTTGCCGCGCAGCGCGGGCACGATGCAGAAGGTGCAGGTGTTGTTGCAGCCCACGGAGATGGCGACCCAGGCGGCGTAGGCGGACTCGCGGCGGGTCGGCAGCGTGGAGGGGAACGTCTCCAGCGACTCCAGGATCTCCACCTGGGCCTCGTCCTGGACCCGGGCGCGCTCCAGCAGCGTCGGCAGGTGGCCGATGTTGTGGGTGCCGAACACCACGTCCACCCAGGGGGCGCGCTTGACGATGGTGTCGCGGTCCTTCTGGGCGAGGCAGCCGCCGACGGCGATCTGCATGCCGGGCCGCCCCGCCTTGACCGGGGCGAGCCGGCCGAGGTTGCCGTACAGGCGGTTGTCGGCGTTCTCCCGCACGGCGCACGTGTTGAACACCACGACGTCGGCGTCGTCGTCCTGGGGCGCGCGCACGTATCCCGCGTCCTCCAGCAGGCCGGAGAGCCGCTCGGAGTCGTGCACGTTCATCTGGCAGCCGTAGGTGCGGACCGCATAAGTTCTGGCACTCATGTCAGTGACAGGGTACGCGCTGCGGCCGGGCCGCAGGACGCCCCTTCGCCGGGCCCCGCGGCCGGCGCCGGCCGCCGTAGGATGCGCCCATGTCACTGGGCGACGGGCGGGGGCGGGGACGGTCCCGGGCCGGGGCGCTCGCGCGCTCGGGGCCGGTGCGCTGGGCCCTGCTCGGGCTGGCGGTGGCGGGCCTGCTGGCCTGGTGGCTGGTCCCGTCCGGCGGCTCGCCGTACCCGAGGGGCGAGGTGTCCTTCTCCACCGGCGTCGACACCGGGGTGTACGCGCGCTACGGGGAACTGCTCGAAGGGGACATCGAGGCGGAGCTGCCGGGGGTGCGGGTGCGCCTGGTGGAGAGCCAGGGCTCGGTGGAGAACGTGGCCCGGGTCGCCGCCGGCCGCACCACCTTCACCGTCGCGGCCGCGGACGCCGTCGCCGACTACACCGGACCCGGCCGGGACGGCCTGCGCGCCTGCGCCCGGCTCTACGACGACTACCTGCACCTGGTGGTGCCCGCCACCTCGAGCGTCCGCTCCGCGCGTGACCTCGCGGGCCTGCGGGTGGGGATCGGGCCGCCGTCGTCCGGGGTGCGGCTGATGACCGAGCGGGTGCTGCGCGCGGCGGGCCTGGACCCCGAGCGGGACATCGAGGCCAGGTCGGACGGCATCGACACCGCGCCGGAGCGGCTGAAGGACGGCGCGCTTGACGCGTTCTTCTGGTCCGGCGGCCTGCCCACCGCGAAGCTGGCCGGGCTCACCCGCGAGCTGGAGGTGCGCCTGGTGCCGCTCGGCGGGCTGATGGAGCCGCTGCGCGAGCAGGCGGCCCGCTCGGGCTCGTCCGGGATCTCCCACTACCGCCAGGCCACCATCCCCGGCGACGCCTACCCCGACCTGGTGCCGCGCGGCGAGGCGGTGTCCACCATCTCGGTGCCGAACCTGCTGGTCACCACCGAGCGGGCGGACGCGGCGCTGATGGAACGGATCACCCGCACGGTGATCGCCAACCGCGACGAGATCGGGGAGAAGGTGCACGCGGCGCAACTGGTGGACCTGCGCACCGCGATCTACACCGACCCGCTTCCGCTGCACGCCGGGGCGGAGCGCTACTACCGCTCCGTCAAGCCGTGAGACACCGCGCGTGACGGCACCGGCCGGTGGCTCCGTGTCCTGGGCACCGCTCTCCCCCTAACCTGAACGTCGAGTCACACGTTCAGGGGGCACGGACATGCGAACCGGGGATCCGACGCAGGGGGGCGAGCCGCGGCCCACGGGCGACGCGGGCGCCGGGTCCGCGCGCACCCTCGCCGACGGCCGCTACGCGTTGCAGCGGCAGTTGGGCAGAGGCGGCATGGGGGTGGTCTGGGAGGCGCTGGACACCCGGCTGAACCGCCAGGTGGCGGTGAAGGAGCTGCTGTTCCGGGGCGCGGTGGACTGCGAGACGCAGGCCGCGTGGGTGGAGCGGGCCAGGCGCGAGGCGCAGGCCATCGCCAGGATCGGCCACGAGCACGTCGTCTCCGTGCACGACGTGATCGAGGAGGACGGCCAGGTGTGGATCGTCATGGAGCAGGTCAACCCGCGCTCCCTGGCCGATCTGCTGCGCGACCAGCGCCGGCTGCCGGTGGCCACCGCGGCCAGGATCGGCCTGGAGGTGCTGCGGGGACTGCGGGCGGTGCACGCGGCGGGGGTGCTGCACCGGGACGTCAAGCCGCACAACGTGCTGTTCCGCAAGGACGGCCGGGCGGTGCTGATGGACTTCGGCATCGCCACGTTCGAGGGCGCGGCCAGCGTCACCCGCGGCCACGAGACCGTGGGCACCCCGCACTACCTGCCGCCCGAGTTCGCCTCGCCGTGGACCGGGCGGCGCCCGCCGGCCACGCCCGCGTCCGACCTGTGGTCGCTCGGGGTCACCCTGTACGAGGCGGTGGAGGGCCGCGCCCCGTTCCGCGGGGCGACGCCGTACGAGGTGCTGGAGGCGGTGCGGGAGTCCGCGCCGCCGCCGATGGAGCACGCCGGCCCGCTGCGCCCGCTGATCGAGGGGCTGCTCGCCAAGGAGCCGGAGAAGCGGCTGCCGGCGGAGCGGGCCGAGGAGCTGCTCCAGCACGTCGCCCAGGAGACGCCGCTCAACGCCCGCCTGGTGCCGCCGTCCCCCGACGACGGCGGCCCTCCCGCGTCCGCGCCGGCGCGGACCACCCGCCTGTCCCGGCTCTCGCCGCGCCGCCCCCGGCGCCCGCGCCGCACCGCGGTCGCCGGGGCGCTGTCGGTGGTGCTGCTGCTGGTCGCGGCCTGGGTGACCACGTACCTGCTCGGCGACGACGGGCCGCCGGACCTGGAGCGGTCCGCGACGATCCGCGAGGCCCGCAGCCGCGGGTTCCTGTCGATCGGGGTGAAGGCCGACCAGCCGGGGCTGAGCGAGGTGGTGAACGCGGAGAAGGAGACGTACCGGGGGTTCGACGTGGACATCGCCCGGGCCCTGGCCAGGGAGCTCGGCTTCGACCGGGTGCAGTTCCAGACCGTCAACACCGCGGGCCGCGAGTACCACCTGCGCAAGGGCGACGTGGACCTGATCGTCGCCAGTTACAGCATCACCGCGGAGCGCAGGAGGCAGGTGGACTTCGCCGGGCCCTACTACATCGCGGGCCAGGACTTCCTGGTCCGCGAGGGCGACGCCGCCATCGACGGCCGCGAGGACCTCGCCGGCAAGACCATCTGCACCGTGGACCGCTCCACCCCGGCCCAGCAGCTCCCGCGGCACGTGCCCGACGCGGCGATGACCACCCGCAGCCAGTACGGCAAGTGCGTGCAGGACCTGCTGGCGGGCACCGTGGACGCGGTGAGCACCGACGACGTCATACTCGCCGGGTTCCGGGCGCAGCACCCGGGCCGGCTGCGGCTGCTGAAGGAACCGTTCACCGCCGAGGAGTACGGGGTGGGTCTGGCCAAGGGCGACGAGGCGCTGCGGCACGCGGTGTGCGACGCGCTCGCCACGGTGATCGCCGACGGCGAGTGGACCCGCTACTACCGCGACCACCTGCTGCCGCTCGACCCGGACCAGGCGACGCTACCGAGGCCGCCCCGGCTCACCGAGTGCGGCGACGGGGGCTGACCGCGGTGGGCGGTCATCGGGTCCGTGGTGGACTCGTCAGTGCAGGCAACAGCGGCGCGCCCGGCGCCGCGGAGCGTTCGAGGAGTGAGTCATCGTGATCGTCGCCTTCTCCGTCACCCCCGTCGGCACCGGTGAGAGCGTCGGGGACGCCGTGGCCAAGGCGGTGCGGGTGGTCCGGGACAGCGGGCTGCCCAACCGGACGGACGCCATGTTCACCAGCGTCGAGGGCGAGTGGGACGAGGTGATGGACGTGGTGCGGCGGGCCGTCGAGGCCGCGGGGGAAGGGGCCGGGCGGGTGAGCCTGGTGCTGAAGGCCGACATCCGCCGGGGCGTCACCGACGGGCTGACCGCCAAGGTGGCGGAGGTGGAGCGGCGGCTCGCCGAGGGCTGAGCCGGCTCACGGCCCGTCCGGCGGGTTCCTGGGCACGGTGAGCGTGACGGCCAGGCCCCGCGGCTCGTTGGCGGCGAAGCCGATCCGGCCGCCGCCCGCCGCGAGCAGCGCCCGGGCGATGGACAGGCCGAGCCCGGAGCCCTTGACGTTCTGGTGGCGGCCGCTGCGCCAGAACCGGTCGCCGACGCGGGTGAGCTCCTCCGGGGTGAGCCCGGGCCCGGTGTCGGTGACGGTCACCGCCACCGTGTCCTCGGCCCGGTCCACCGCCACCCGCACCCGGCCGCCGGCAGGGCTGAACTTCAGGGCGTTGTCCACCACCGCGTCCAGGGCGCTGGAGAGGGCCACCGGGTCGGCCCAGCCGGTCGCGGCCGCCGGGCCGTCGTAGTCGAGGGTGACGCCGTCCCGCCGGGCCGCGGCCCGCCACGCCTCGACCCGCTCCGCGGCCAGCGACGCCACGTCGGCGAGCCGCAGGTCGGGGCGGCTGTGCTCGGCCAGGGCCAGGCCCAGCAGGTCGTCCAGGACACGGGCGAGCCGCCTGCCCTCGTCCCGCACGCCGTCGAGCTCGGCCTCGTGGCCCGGCGGGAGCTCCATGCCGAGCGCGTCGATGCGCAGCAGCAGCGCGGACAGCGGGTTGCGGAGCTGGTGGGAGGCGTCGGCGACGAAGGCGCGCTGCTGGTCGAGGACGTTCTCGACGTTGTCGGCCATCTCGTTGAACGAGCGGGCCAGCCGCCGCAGCTCCGGCGGGCCGCCCGCCGCGGCCACCCGGGAGGTGAGGCGGCCGGTGGCGATGTCATGGGTGACCCGGTCGAGCACCCGCACCGGCCGCAGCACCCACCCGGTGAGCCGCATCGCCAGCAGCACCGCGACCAGCATCGCCGCCAGCTCGCCGAGGGCGATCACCAGCCAGGCGTCCAGGGTGCGGTCCCGCATGCCGCCGGTCGGGGAGTCGGTGAGCACGACCGCGACCACGTCGCCGTCCAGCACCACGGGGGACGCCACCACGACCCGGTCGCGCTGCCACGGCCACACCTGGCGCGGGTCGTGGCTGCGCCTTCCGTCCAGGGCCTCGTCGAACGCCTGCCGTGCCTCCTCCTCCGCCAGCGGCGCCGACCAGCCGCGGGGCGCGGCGGCCATGGCGCTGCCGTTGCGGTGGAAGACACCGGCCCGGATGCCGTAGACCTCGTGGTACCGCCCGAGTTCGGACTGGAGGGTGCGCAGCCTGCCCTCCTGGCCCGCCCCGGCGCCGGCGGCGGGGTCGGCGGAGCGCCCGGTGACGAACTGGGCGAGCGCGGCGAAGCGGGCCGTGTCGTCGATGCGGTCGACCACGACGCGCTGCTGCTGGGCGCGGGCCTGGCTCACCCCGAGCGGCAGGCCGAGGGCGATCAGCACGCAGGCCATCAGGGACAGCAGGATGGCGAGGAGACGGGTGCGCACCGCGGCTCAGTCCCGGGGGGCGACGAGCCGGTACCCGACACCGCGGACCGTCTCGATGAGGGCGGGCAGCCCGAGCTTGCCGCGCAGCGACGCCACGTGGACCTCGAGCGTCCGCCCGGTGCCCTCCCAGCTCGTGCGCCACACCTCGCTGATGATCTGCTCGCGGCGGAATACCACCCCGGGCCGCTGGGCGAGCAGCGCCAGCAGGTCGAACTCCTTGCGGGTCAGCGGGACGGGCGAGCCGTCCACGGTGACGGAGCGGGTGGCGAGGTCGACGGACATCCGGCCCAGGTGGATGCCGCCGCCGCGTTCGCCCGCCGCGGCGGCGGGGTTCTCGGCGGCGGGTTCGGCCCTGCGGCTGACGGCGTGGATGCGGGCCAGCAGCTCCCCGGTGTCGTAGGGCTTGACGATGTAGTCGTCGGCGCCCAGGTTCAGCCCGTGGATGCGGGAGCGCACGTCGGCCCGCGCCGTCACCATGATCACCGGCACCGAGGTGCGGCGGCGGATGCGGCTGCACACCTCGAACCCGTCCTGGTCGGGCAGGCCCAGGTCGAGCAGGACGACGCGGTAGGGCTCGCCGCCGGGGAGCAGGGCGTGCAGCGCCTCCTCGCCGTTGCGGGCGTGGCTGACGTCGAAGCCGTGCTTGCCCAGGACGGCGGAGAGCGCGGCGGCGACGTGGTCGTCGTCCTCGACCAGCAGCAGTCGCATGGCCTGCTTCCTCCTTCCCCGGGCGTCCTCCCCCGGGCGTTGGCTCCCGGGCGTCCCCGCCCGGGCGTCGCGCCGTTCGTCCGGCCCGAGCCGCCTCGGACCGGTGCCGTTCAAGTGTCCCGGTCCGCGGGCGGCCGCGCCCCCGGTGGACGCGGTTCCCCGCGGCTGCGGTTCCCGCGGCCGCGCCGCCGCCCCGCCCGGGGAACCGGGCGGGGCGGCGCCCGGGACGGCCCGGCGCGGGAGCCCGGTGGCCGAAATCTTTCGTCCTCGCATTGTCGCTGCTCGGGTCGCGGGCGGACATCCCCGCGCGGGTGGTCCGGGGCAGGCGGACGGGGTCGCCGTCGTCCCCGCCGCCGTCCCAGCCGTCGCGGCCGCCTCCGCCCGGCGGAATCCGGTCCCCGTCCGGAGGTTCCGCCCGGGCGCGCTCGTCCGGCATGCTCCCCGTGTGCCCCCCGAAGTCAGTCCGACGCCGGGCCGCCGCGTCAACCCCGCGGTCGCGGAATGTCACCCACCGTTGCCCACCCGGTGTCCCGGAGGGGTCCACGCGGGGGTCGCAACGACGCGGAAACACCCCTAACCCTCACCCGTAACACCAGGTCGCCGCCCTTGTAGGGGTGGCCCGGCGGCAACCTGCGGGTGCCCAGATCGTTATGCTCAACTTCCGCTCAGATGTACTGACGGGAGTCGCCGCCGCTCCTATCGTCTCTGCACACACCAAACTCGAACCGGACACCGAAGCGCCCGCAGCCGGACCCGACAGGCCCGGTGTTTTCCGTTGAGGGAGCATTCCGCACATGACCGACGCTGTCGTGACCAAGGACGCCGCCCCTACCGCGGACGCCCTGGTCGTACTGGAGAACGTGAACAAGCACTTCGGTGCGCTGCACGTGCTCCAGGACATCAACCTGACCATCGCCCGCGGGGAGGTGGTCGTCGTCATCGGGCCGTCGGGATCCGGCAAGTCCACGCTGTGCCGCACGATCAACCGCCTGGAGACCATCGACAGCGGCGTCATCCGGATCGACGGCAGGCCGCTGCCCGCCGAGGGCAAGGAACTGGCCAGGCTGCGCGCCGACGTGGGCATGGTCTTCCAGTCGTTCAACCTCTTCGCGCACAAGACCGTGCTGGAGAACGTGACCCTGGGGCAGACCAAGGTCCGCAAGCTCCCCCGGCAGCAGGCGGAGGAGCGGGCCCGGCAGTTGCTCGACCGCGTCGGCGTGGGCAACCAGGCCGACAAGTACCCGGCGCAGCTCTCCGGCGGCCAGCAGCAGCGCGTGGCCATCGCGCGCGCGCTGGCCATGGAGCCGAAGGTGATGCTCTTCGACGAGCCCACCTCCGCGCTCGACCCGGAGATGATCAACGAGGTCCTCGAGGTCATGCAGCAGTTGGCCAGGGACGGCATGACCATGGTCGTGGTGACGCACGAGATGGGCTTCGCCAGGTCGGCGGCGAACCGCGTGCTGTTCATGGCGGACGGCCGGATCGTCGAGCAGGCCAGCCCCGACCAGTTCTTCACCGCGCCCAAGAGCGACCGGGCCAAGGACTTCCTGTCCAAGATCCTCCACCACTGAGCCCGTGGGCCGCGCGCCCCGCCCGGGCCCCCGCGCCGAGGGCGGCCCGGACGGCGTCCGCCGGCCGCCCGCACGTCTCGCAAGTCTTCAGCCACCGCCCGTGGGGGCGGCGAACCGCAAGGATGAGTCATGAAGCTCCGTAAGACCGCCGTGGTCGCGTGCGCGGCCCTCACCCTCCTGGCCACCGCCGCGTGCGGGAAGGAGGGCAGCCCCGACGACGAGCAGCCGGGCTCGGGCGGCTCCAACGCCAGCGACGCGCCGAAGCTGCCGACCTACGAGGTCAAGCAGGACGTCGCCATCAGCGGCTCGCCCACCTTCGACCGGATCAAGGGCAAGAAGATCACCATCGGCACGAAGGCCGACCAGCCGGGCCTGGGCTACGAGAACCCCAGCACCAAGGAGCGCACCGGCTTCGACATCGAGATCGCCAAGATGATCGCGGCCGACCTCGGCTTCTCGGAGAAGCAGATCGAGTGGAAGACGGTGCCCTCCGAGGCCCGCGAGACCACGATCGCCGCCGGGCAGGTGGACCTGTACGTCGGCACGTACACGATCAACGACGAGCGCAAGAAGCAGGTCGACTTCGGCGGTCCGTACTACATCGCCGGCCAGGACCTGCTGGTGAAGAAGGACAGCGACATCCAGGGTCCGGAGGACCTGAAGGGCAAGAAGGTCTGCTCGGCCACCGGCTCCACTCCGCTGAAGCGGATCAAGGAGAAGAAGTACGGGGTCGCCGAGGCCATGGCGCAGCAGGGCTACCAGCTCTGCGTGCAGCAGCTCAACAACGGCAGCGTCGACGCGGTCACCACGGACGACACCATCCTCAAGGGCTACGCCGCCCAGAACCCGGACGCGCTGCGCGTGGTGGGCAAGCCCTTCTCCGAGGAGCCGTACGGCGTGGGCCTGAAGAAGGGCGACGACGCGCTGCGCACCGCGGTGAACGACGCCCTGGAGGCGCACCAGAAGAACGGCGACTGGAAGGCCGCCTACGACGCCACGCTCGGCCTGTCCGGCTCCGCCGCCCCCGAGCCGCCGGCGGTCGACCGCTACTGACGCGACCTCACCCACGCGGGCGGCGCGCTCCGTGACGCGCCGCCCCGCGCCTTCGCGGGCCACCGGTCCCGCGACCGGTTCCTCCCCGCTTCGCGGGACCCCCCGCGGCGCGGCCCCGTGCCGCCCCGCGGGGACGGGCGCCCGCCACGCGAACCCCGGAGACTTCACTTGAACGTACTGCTCGACAACTTCGCGGAGTTCCGCGAGGGATTCCTCGGCACAGTCAGGCTGACGGGCCTGGCCGCCCTGCTGGCCCTGGTGCTGGGCACGCTCGTCGCGGCGTTCCGCGTCTCCCCGGTGCCCGCGCTGCGGGCGTTCGGCGCCGCCTGGGTGACGCTGCTGCGCAACACCCCGCTGGTGCTGCTGTTCCTCATCGTCACCCTGGGCCTGCCCGCGCTCGGCCTCAAGGGCTGGGACTCGGACTGGCTCGCCGTGATGGCGCTCGGCTGCTACACCTCGGCGTTCGTCTGCGAGGCCGTCAGGTCCGGCATCAACACGGTGCCCGTGGGCCAGGCCGAGGCCGCGCGCAGCATAGGGATGACCTTCACCCAGACGCTCGGGCAGATCGTGCTGCCGCAGGCCGCGCGCACCGCGATCCCGCCGATAGGCAGCCTCATGATCGCTCTCGCCAAGAACTCGGCGATCGCCTCCGGGTTCAACGTCAGCGAGCTGGGCTCGGTGCAGAAGACGCTCAACGCCGACACCGGCTACAACATCTTCGTGATCTTCTTCTGGATCGCGCTCTGCTACCTGATCATCACCTTCACCATCAGCGGCCTGTTCCGGCTGCTCGAGCGCAGGATGGCGGTGGCCCGATGAGCGGCACCAGCGTTCTGTACGACGTCCCCGGGCCCAGGGCCAGGGCGCGCTACCGCATCTACAACGTCCTGGCCGCGGCCGCGCTGATCGGCCTGCTGGCGTTCATCGTCTACAAGTTCGACGAGACCGGGCAGTTCGAGCCCGGCCTGTGGGACGACTACCAGTACTCCGCCACCCAGGAGCGCATCCTGGAGGGCCTGGTCACCACGCTGAAGACCTTCGCGCTCGCGGCGGTGTTCTCGCTGCTGCTCGGCGCGGTGCTGGCGGCGGGGCGGCTGTCGGACCACGCCCCGGTGCGGTGGGCGGCCGCGGTGGTGGTGGAGTTCTTCCGCGCCATGCCGCTGCTGATCATGATCTTCCTGCTGTCGGCGGCGTTCTTCCTCGGCTCGCCGATGTGGGCCGTGGTGCTCGGCCTGACGCTCTACAACGGCTCGGTGCAGGCGGAGGTCTTCCGCGCGGGCATCAACGCCGTCCCCAAGGGGCAGAGCGAGGCCGCGTACGCCATGGGCATGCGCAAGACGCAGGTCATGGTGCACATCCTCATCCCGCAGGGCGTGCGGACCATGCTGCCGTCGATCATCAGCCAGTTGGTGGTGACGCTGAAGGACACCTCGCTCGGCTACATCATCCTGTACCAGGAGCTGCTGTTCGTGGGTAAGTCGTTCGCCGAGCAGACGCCGCCGGTGAACGGGGTGTACGCGTTCATCCCCATGGTGATCGTGGTCGGGTCGATCTACATCCTGATGTGCCTGGCGCTGTCGTCGCTGGCCACGCTCGTGGAGCGGCGGACCAAGCGGAGCGTCAAGGGCAGGCCGCCCACCCCGGCGGCGACCGCGGCGACGGGCGCGGGCACCGGGATAGAGGGCGAGGGCCCCGTCGGCACGAAGGGTCCGTAGCGGCCCGCGCGGATCCCGGCGCCGGCTCGCGGCCGGGGGTCCGCCCGGGGTCCGGCCAGGACCCGGTGCGCACCCCGGCCGCGAGCCGGGCGCACGCCCCCTGAGCGCCCCACCGACCTGCGGGAACGGTGGGGCGCTCCGCTGTGCGCTCCGGCGCCTGCCGCCGCGTCAGGCTCCGCTTGACGCGGCAGGTCAGCAGTGGGTTGCATACGCATTGTGATCCATGGCCGGGCTGGCACTCGCCCCTCTCCGCGAAACGTTCGGGCCCCGCGAGATTTCCGGGCCGGGAAGTCCGCCCTCCGCTGTGCCACCCGCCCCGGGGCCGTGCCGTGGATCCGGTGATCATCGCCGGTGCCGGGCCGGTCGGCCTCGCGCTCGCGCTGGCGCTGGCCCGGCACGAGGTGCCGAGCGTCGTCATCGACCACGCCGGCGACGCGCGGGCGGCGGAGGACGGCCGGGCGGGCGGGCCCACCGGGGCGGACGCGAGCACGTGCGTGCTGCGGCCCGACACCGCGGCCCTGTTGAAGCGGATCGGCTGCGGCGCGGCGGTGGACGGGGCGGCGCGGTGGAGCACCTGGCGCACGCTGCGGCGGCGGCAGGAGGTGCTGCGGGTGGAGTTCGGCGCGGGGGCGGGTGGGGGCTCCGGCGCGGGTGTGGGTTCCGGTGCCGGCGCGGGCTCCGGTGCGGGTGGGGGCAAGGGCTCGGGCGCCGGCTCGGGCCCGGGTGCCGGCAAGGGCGCAGGTGGCGGCTCCGGGGCGGGCAAGGGCGCCGGCTCGGGGAGGGGCGCCGGTGGTGGCGCGGTGAGGGACGCGGCCGCGCCGGCGCGGGCGGCGGGCCGGGCTCCGGCGCCGGACGAGGCGGAGGACGGGGCGCCGGGGCCGCCGCTGCACCTGGAGCGGTGGCGGCTGATGACCGCCCTGCACCGGGCCGCCGCGGGCAGCGGCCTGGTCCGCCTGGTCACCGACGCCCGGCTGGACGGCTTGGAGCAGGACGAGCGGGGCGTGTCCGCGCACACCGGCGGCGGCCCCGGCACCTGGTGGCGCGGCAGCCACCTGGTGGGCTGCGACGGGCCGCGTTCCACCGTCCGCAAGCTGCTGGGGGTGCGCTTCCCCGGGCGCACCGCCGTGGACCGGTACGCCGTGGCGCTGGTCCGGGCGGAGCTGCCGTTCTCCGGCGAGGCGCTGCTGCACTGGAGCCCCTGGCGCGGCGAGGACGAGGTGACGGCGCGTCCGCTGCCCGAGGGGGCCTGGCGCCTGGACTGGCGGCTGCCGCCGCTCCGGGCGGACACCCACCCGGAGGACGACCCGCTGCGGCCGGACGCGCTGGTGGCCCGGGTCCGCGGCACCCTCGCGCACTGGTGCGACGGCGGCGTGCCCGCCTACGACCTGCTGGCCGCGGCCGAGCACCGGGTGCACCAACGGCTGGCCCGGCGGTGGCGGGTGGACCGCGCCTTCCTCGCCGGGGACGCCGCGCACCTGCTCGGGGCGCTCGGCACGCAGTCGGTGGACGAGGGGCTGCGGGACGCGGACAACCTGGCGTGGAAGCTGGCCCTGGTCTGGCACAAGCAGGCGTCCGACGCGCTGCTGGACAGCTTCCAGGCGGAGCGGCGCGGCGCGGTCGCGGCCCGGCTGCGCGCCGCCGACCAGGCGCTGCCCCAGGTCCGCTCCGGGGGCGCGCTGCGGGCGGTGCGCCGCTCGCTGCTGTCCGGCTCGGTGCGCAGGCACGCCGCGCTGCTGACGGACGCGCACGCGGGCACCGGCCCGCTGGGCGCCCCGCCCGTGCACGCCCGCTCGCCGCTGTCCGGGCCCGCCCCGACGGCGGCGGTGGCCACGGAGCTCGGCGCCCCGGCCGCCGACGTCCCGGTGACCGCGCTCGACGGCACCCGCACCGCGCTGCGGGCCCGGCTGGGCAAGGGCCTGCTGGTGGTGCTGGTGGCGCCGGGCACGGGCGTGTGGGAGAGCAGGCACTGGCTGTCGGCGGGGCTGATGCCGTCGCTGACCGAGGCCGCCGCCGCGCTGCCCCTGCCCGCGGAGGTGCTGGTCACCGAGACCTACCCGGGCACCACGGCGCACACGGTGCTGGTGGTGCGCCCCGACGGCCACCTGGCGGCGGTGATGCACGGCTGCCGCCCGGCCGAGCTGCTGGCGTACGCCGAGCTGCTGCGCCGCGGCGGCGCCGAGGAGCACACCGCCGAGTCCTCGGCGCGCTCGCGGGCGTGAACCCCGGGTGGGAGCCCGGGTGTGAGCGGGGTCGCCCATCGCGGAGGCGGGTGGCGCCGCGTGCGGCCGGCGCCGTGTGCGGCGGCGGGAGGTGTGGCCGGCGCCGTGTGTGGCCCTGCGGGGGCGGGGTGCGAGGTGCGCCGCGTGCGGGGTGCGGGCGCGGGCACCGCTGCCCCTCCCGCATCGGCGGTGCCGCCGGCGGCACCGCGGGTGTTCCCCCGCCCGCGGGCGCGCCGCCGGGCCACGGCTCACTCCGGCAGGTAGCGCTCGAGGACCTCGGGGTCCTCGCCCTCCTCCTCCAGGGCCCGTCGCACCACACGCAGCGCCACGCCCTCCGGGTAGCCCTTGCGGGCGAGCATCCCGGCGAGCCTGCGGATGCGCCGGTCGCGGTCGAGGCCGCGGGTGGCGCGCAGTCTGCGCTGCACCAGCTCCCGCGCGGTGGCCTCCTCCTGCTCGCGGTCCAGCCGCCCCACGGCCTCGTCCACGAGGGTGTCGTCCACGCCGCGGGTGCGCAGCTCCCTGGCGAGGGCACGGCGCGCCAGGCCCCGGCCGTGGTGCCGGGACTCCACCCAGGCGTTGGCGAACGCGCCGTCGTCGATGAGGCCCACCTCCTCGAAGCGGGCCAGCACCCGCTCGGCCGCCTCGCCCGGGATACCCGCGCGCTCCATGGCGTCCGCCAGTTGCCTGCGGGTGCGCGGCGTCCCCGTGAGCAGCCGCAGGGCCAGCGCGCGGGCGGCCTCCTCCGGGTCGCGCGGCGGGGACGCCGGCGCCTCCGCCCGCTCCCGCCGCCCGCCGTCCGCCCCGCCGCGGCGCCTGCCCCTACCCCGGCCCCGCCCCGGGCCGCGGCCGGACCCGCCACCCGGCTCGTCCGGCCCGCCGTCCGGGCCCGCGGAGCCGCCCGGATCGTCGCCGTACTCGCCGGTCCCGTACTCGCCGGCCCCGTGTCCGTCGGCGCCGTACCCCCCGGTGAGGCGGCTCCCGGTGCGGTACTTCTCGGTGCCGCCCGGTTCGGTGCCGTGCGGTTCGGTGTCCAACGGCGCCTCAGCTCTTGACGGCCGTGGTCGTCTTCGCCGCCTTCGGGGCCTTGGCCGGGGCCGCGACCGCCGCCTTCACCGCCGGGGCGGCGGCCTTGTCGTCCTTGACCTCGGCCTGCTGCTCCTCGGGCTGCGGCGCGGTCCTGGGGCCGATGCCGAGCTTCTCCTTGATCTTCTTCTCGATCTCGTCGGCGAGGTCGGGGTTGTCCCGCAGGAAGTTCCGCGCGTTCTCCTTGCCCTGGCCGAGCTGGTCGCCCTCGTAGGTGTACCAGGCGCCGGACTTGCGGATGAAGCCGTGCTCCACGCCCATGTCGATCAGGCCGCCCTCGCGGCTGATGCCGACGCCGTAGAGGATGTCGAACTCCGCCTGCTTGAAGGGCGGGGCCATCTTGTTCTTGACGACCTTCACCCGGGTGCGGTTGCCGACCGCCTCCGTGCCGTCCTTGAGGGTCTCGATACGGCGGATGTCCATGCGCACGGAGGCGTAGAACTTCAGCGCCCGGCCACCGGTGGTGGTCTCCGGGGAGCCGAACATCACACCGATCTTCTCGCGGAGCTGGTTGATGAAGATGGCGGTGGTCTTGGACTGGTTGAGCGCACCGGCGATCTTGCGCAGGGCCTGGCTCATCAGGCGGGCCTGGAGGCCCACGTGCGAGTCGCCCATCTCGCCCTCGATCTCCGCGCGCGGCACCAGGGCCGCCACCGAGTCGATGACGATGAGGTCGAGCGCGCCGGAGCGGACCAGCATGTCCGTGATCTCCAGCGCCTGCTCGCCGGTGTCCGGCTGGGAGATGATCAGCGAGTCGGTGTCCACGCCGAGCTTCTTGGCGTAGTCGGGGTCGAGCGCGTGCTCGGCGTCCACGAAGGCGACGGAGCCGCCCAGCCTCTGCGCGTTCGCCACGGCGTGCAGGGTCATCGTCGTCTTGCCGGAGGACTCCGGGCCGTAGATCTCCACGATCCGGCCGCGCGGCAGGCCGCCGATGCCCAGCGCCACGTCCAGGGCGGTGGATCCCGTGGGGATGACCTCCACCGGCTCGCGGGCGCTGTCCCCGAGGCGCATGACGGCGCCCTTGCCGAACTGCCGTTCAATCTGAGCGAGGGCGGCGTCCAGCGCCTTCTCGCGGTCGGTTCCTGCCATCGGTTCCACCCTGGTGGTCTGTGTCGAGCGCTTCACGTCCACGACGCTAACCGGTACCACTGACAGTGCGCCCGGCCCGGCTCCGGCCTGTGGACAACGGAGGCTGTGGACAACTGCCCGCGGAGCCCCGCGGCACTCCATCCTATGGGAATGTCTGTTCGAATGTGTGCGGCGATCCGCCGACCGCCCGCGCACCGCCCTGCCCGGCGCGGTCCGGTGCGGTGGACCTCAGCGGCTCTTCTTCGGCACGTCCATCGCGTCGCACACCGCCCGCCACACGTCCTTGGCGTCCCACCCGGCGTCCAGCGCCTGCCGCACGGTGCGCCCGCCGAGCTCGGTCATCACGTGGTCGGACGCGAAGGAGTCGGCGTACGCCTCCCCGAACTGCTCGCGCATCCGCCGCCAGAACTCCGTCAACCTCATGGGGGCCAGTATCGCGCCACGGAGGGCCCGGGCCCGGCGGCGGGCGGTCCGCCGGGCCCGGGGCGCCGCGGGACTCAGCCCACCGCCCGCAGCAGCGCCGTCACCAGCACCGCCGCGCCCACCACCACGAGGAAGGGGGCGCGCAGCAGCAGCGCCGCTCCGGCCACCGCGAGCCCGCCGGCGCGGGCGTCGGCCACCAGGGCAC
This sequence comes from Streptomyces capparidis, assembly GCF_054782095.1. Lineage (NCBI taxonomy): Bacteria > Bacillati > Actinomycetota > Actinomycetes > Kitasatosporales > Streptomycetaceae > Streptomyces > Streptomyces capparidis. Next base: position 50,785 of record NZ_BAAGTD010000040.1, read on the forward strand.
CCCCGTCCTCGCTCTCGAACGTCTGCACGGCGGTGAGCGCGGCGAGCAGGGCCAGCGGCACCAGCGCGGCGAGCCGCCGCACCAGCGGGCGCGACAGCGCCGCGGCGGGCACGGACAGGCCCAGCAGCTTGGCGAGGTAGCAGCCCGCCGCGGTCGCCGCGATCGCGGCCCAGGTGCTCGCGCCGCTCACCGCGCCACCGCCCGGGGTACGCCGACCAGCGCGAGCGGCGCGGCCAGGCCCGCGAGGAGCACCGGCACCCCGGCGGGCAGCACCGGGAGCAGCGCCAGCGCGACGGCGACGGCCAGCACCGCCGCCAGGCGCTCGCGCCGCCCGCGCAGCATGGGCGCGAGCAGCGCGAGGAACACCGCCGGGCCCGCCGCGTCGAGGCCGAACCTGCCGGTGTCGCCCAGCGCGGACGCGCCGAGCGCGCCCAGCAGCGTGGTCAGGTTCCACAGCGCGAACAGGGTCAGACCGGTGACCAGGAAGCCTGTGCGGGCACCGCGCCGGTCGGACCGGGACAGCGCCACGGCCGCCGACTCGTCGATGACCAGGTGCGCGGCCGGCGGCCCGGCCCAGCGGGGCAGGGCGAGCAGTTGGGACAGGCGCAGCCCGTAGAAGGCGTTGCGCGCCCCGAGGAACACCGCCCCGGCGACCGCGGCGACCGCCCCGCCGCCCCCGCCGAGCGCCCCGGCCAGCGCGAACTGCGAGGCGCCGGTGAAGATCAGCAGGCTGGAGGCGCACGCCTGGGCGGCGCTGAACCCCTCGGCGGCGGCGGTCACCCCGAAGGCGAACCCGGACAGGCCCACGGCGACGCCCACGCCGAGTCCGTCGCGGACGGCGGCGGACAGCGGCGGGGGCTCGGGGCCCGGGTCGTGCGGGGGCCCGTCGCCGGTTCGCGCCGACGCGCGCTCCCCCGGCGTGTCCGTCGGTGTCCCGTCCGCGGGCAGGTCCGCGGTCCCGTCCTTCGGTGAGACCTGTGAGGTGTGTGAGGTGCAGGGCTCGTTCACACCGTCACCGTAGGAAGAGGGCGCCGTCCGGGTCTTGTACGTTCCTGCGCCCCGCCCGCGCCGCCCGGTAGGTGCCGGGCGGCACGCCGACGATGCGGGTGAAGTGCCGGTTCAGGTGCGGCTGGTCGTGGAAGCCGACCTCGGCGGCCACCCGCGCCGGGGCGAGACCGGCCTCCAGCAGACGGCGGGCCCGGCGTACCCGCGCACCGGTGAGCCAACTGTGCGGCGGCAGGCCGTAGGCGGCGCGGAAGGCCCGCAGCAGGGGGAACGGTGCGGTGCCGACCTCGGCGGCGAGCCGCTCCAGGCCGGGCGGGTCCGCCAGGCGCTCCTCCAGGATCTCCCGGGCGCGGGCCGCGGCCCGCGCTCCGGCGGCCCGCGGCGGGCGGGGCCGCGTCGCCTCGCCGTGCTCGCGCAGCAGCGCGGCGACGACCAGGCGCAGCAGGCTGTCCGCGGCCAGCGCGTCGTCCTGCTCCGCGGCCCGGTGCACGGCGGCGACCAGGGCGGCCGCGCGGACGTCGGCGGCCACGGCCGGGCGGAAGGACGGCGTGCCGCGCAGCGCCGTCACCTCGCCGGCCACCGCGGCGACGACCTCGCGCGCCGGGTACAGCACCCGGTAGCTCCAGCCCTGCGCGGCCCCGGCGTGGCCGGTGTGCGCGGTGTCCGGATTGATCAGCGCCACCGTCCCGGGGCCCGCCCGCTCGACCCCGCCGCGGTAGTGGAACTCCTCCACACCGGAAGTGATGGCCGCGATGACGTAGGTGTCGTGGGTGTGCCGGGAGAACGCGTGCCGGACGAACCGCGCCCGCAGCAGGTCCACCCCGGGCAGGGCCGGGTGCTGCCAGTAGTGCGCGCTTTCCCTCAGGTCACCCGTTCGCATGACACGACATTGTGTCCCGGCCCGGGGCGCGAGCCCGTCTCTCGGGCGCGGCAGGGCTTCGGTCGTGCGCCCTGTATGCGCGCCGCGCTCCGCGCCTTGTGCCGCCCGCGCGCTCCGCGGCGCTTCCGACCGCCGGGGCCCGCGGCCCGCGCGCCGGAGGCTCTCCGCCCGCGCGCCGGCCGGGCGGTCAGCGGGGCGGGCGCAGCGTGACCAGTCCGCGGCCGTAGTACGGCTCGCCCGGGCAGCCGCCGGGGCCGCCCGAGGCCGAGGGGCAGTCGCGGGGGACGGCCGAGCGGGCGAGCAGGGCGCGCAGGCGGCCCGAGCCCGCGCCGGGGTGGCCGGCCGCCTGCACGGCGGCCGCCGCGCTGACGTGGGCGGCGGCCATGGACGTGCCCGACAGCGCGGCGTACCGGCCGCCCGGCCAGGTGGAGACGATCTGGCCCTCGGGGCCCGCCTCCGGGTCGCCGCCCGGCGCGGCCAGCCAGCCGCGGCCCGCGCCGTAGTTGGAGTAGGGCGCGAGCCCGCCGTGCCGGTCCACCGCGGTGACGCCGACGACGCCGGGCAGCTCGCCGGGCAGGCGGATGCAGTCGGCGCCCAGGTGGCGGGTCGGCGGGCGGCCGCCGCCCGCGCGGTCGTTGGGGCTGCGCCGGTCCACCCGGGAGGCGCCGAGGTCCTGGCCGTCGTTGCCCGCGGACGCCACCACCAGCGCGCCGCGCCGCTGGGCGTACCCGACGGCGCGGGAGACCGCGGCGGTGACGGCCGCCTGGTCGGGGTCGTCCGGGCAGTTGTACTTCCACGGGTCGGCGAAGTAGCTGTTGTTGACCACTCGGGCGCCGTGCGCCACCGCCCACAGGAAGCCGCACACGATGTTCTCGGCGTAGTACTGGCCCGCCGTGTCCAGCAGGCGCACGGCCGCGATGCGCACCCCGGGGGCGGCTCCGGTGACGCCCCTGCCGTCGCGGGCGGCGGCGATGGTCCCGGCGATGTGGGTGCCGTGGCCGTTGTCGGGCAGCGCGGCCACGGGGCGCCAGGCGCCGGGCGCGGTGTCGGGGCGGCCGGTCGCGCAGGAGGCCGAGCGCGCCGGGTCCACGGCGTCCCGCAGGTCGGGGTGGGTGTCGTCCACACCGGAGTCGAGGACGGCCACGACGGTGCGGCGCAGCGCCGCGGGCCGGGGCCGGTCGGCGCCGATCATGGCGAGGTTCCAGGCGGGGCGCTCCCGCGGGTCGGGGACGAGCGGCGGGCGGTCGGCGCGGGCCCCGGGAGCGCGGGCCGCGTCGCCGGCACGGAACGCGCCGCCCGTCCGGTCCGGCGGCGCGGGGGGCGCGGACAGCGGCGCGGTGCGGGTGGCACCGGCGGAGGCGACACCGGGCGCGGCGCGCACCCGCTCGGCGAAGCGCGGGTGCGCCGCGTACGCCACGACGACGCCGATGGGGGCGTGCACGGGCCCGAGCACTCCGTCCGCCGCGCGCACCGCGCCCGCGGCGGCCGCCGCGCCGGTGGGGCCCGCCCGCTCGGCGACCACCACGTAGCTGAGGAAGCTCGGACGGGGCACCGGTACCGACGCGACGACCCCCACGGCCAGGGCGAGCAGCACCAGCAGCGCCGGGCCCCGGGTCGCGCGGCCCTCGCGCGGGCCCGGCGGCGGGGCCGTCCCGGTCCCGGGGAGCCCGCGGGACCGGCCGCCGGGCGGCCGGGGTGCGGTGCGCCCGGGCGGGACGGGCGGTCGCGCGGCCGTGCCTCCTCGGTACCCCATGCCTCACCGCCACCGAAGGGTCCTGCGTGCTCACTCAGCGCCACTGTATTGGCATTTAGTAATAAATCGTGGTATTCGGCGCTCGTGTCGCGGGGGTGGTGAGGTTGTCCACAGGCCCTGCGCCGTTGTCGGTGCCGCCAGGCACGATGGAGGCATGTCGCAGCCCAGTCCCGCACCGGACCCGGAGCAGGAGCCGGCCCCGCACGCCGCCCTGGCCGCGTTCTCCCCCGCCACCCGCGCGTGGTTCACCGGGGCCTTCCCCGCGCCCACGGCCGCCCAGGCCGGCGCGTGGCAGGCCATCGGCGAGGGCTCCGACGTGCTGGTGGTCGCGCCCACCGGCTCCGGCAAGACCCTCGCGGCGTTCCTGGCCGCGCTGGACCGGCTGGCGTTCACCCCGCCGCCCGCCGAGCGGCGCAGGCGCTGCCGCGTGCTGTACGTCTCCCCGCTCAAGGCCCTCGCGGTGGACGTCGAGCGGAACCTGCGCAGCCCGCTCACGGGCCTGCGCCAGGCCGCCGTCCGCCTGGGCCTGCCCGAGCCCGAGGTGCGGGTGGGCATCCGCTCCGGCGACACCCCGGCGGCGGAGCGGCGCTCGCTGGTCACCAGGCCGCCGGACATCCTCATCACCACGCCCGAGTCGCTGTTCCTGATGCTCACCTCGGCGGCGCGCGAGGCCCTCGCCGGCGTGGAGACGGTGATCGTCGACGAGGTGCACGCCGTCGCCGGCACCAAGCGCGGGGCGCACCTGGCCCTCTCCCTGGAGCGCCTGGACCGGCTGCTGGAGCGGCCCGCGCGGCGGATCGGCCTGTCCGCCACCGTCCGGCCGGTGGACGAGGTGGCCCGCTTCCTGTCGCCGCAGCGCAGGGTCACGGTGGTGCAGCCGCCGTCGGACAAGCGGTTCGCGCTGTCCGTCGTGGTCCCGGTCGAGGATCTCGGGGAGCTCGGCGGCTCCCCCGTGGCCGACCACAGCGGCCCCGCCGCGGGGAACGAGCAGCGCCCCTCCATCTGGCCGCACGTGGAGGAGCGCATCGCCGATCTGGTGCAGGCCCACCGCTCCACGATCGTCTTCGCCAACTCCCGGCGCCTGGCCGAGCGGCTGTGCAACCGGCTCAACGAGATCGCCCACGAGCGCGCCACCGGCGCGGCCCTGCCCGAGACCGGTTCGCCGGCCGAGGTGATGGCCCAGTCCGGCGCCGCCAGGGGCGCCCCCGCCGTGCTCGCCCGCGCCCACCACGGCTCGGTGTCCAAGGAGCAGCGCGCCCTGGTCGAGGAGGACCTCAAGGCGGGGCGGCTGCCCGCGGTCGTGGCCACCTCCAGCCTCGAGCTGGGCATCGACATGGGCGCGGTGGACCTGGTGGTGCAGGTCGAGTCGCCGCCGTCGGTCGCCTCCGGGCTGCAACGGGTGGGCCGGGCCGGCCACCAGGTGGGCGCGGTCTCCACCGGCGTGGTCTTCCCCAAGTACCGGGGCGACCTGGTGCAGGCGGCCGTGGTCACCGAGCGGATGCGCGCCGGCGACATCGAGGCGCTGCGGATCCCGGCCAACCCGCTGGACGTGCTCGCCCAGCAGATCGTGGCGATGTGCGCCATGGACACCTGGGACGCGGACGAGCTGCTGGCGCTGGTGCGTCGGGCCGCCCCGTTCGCTTCGCTGCCCAGGTCCGCCTTCGAGGCGGTGCTCGACATGCTCGCCGGCCGCTACCCGTCGGACGCCTTCGCCGAGCTGCGCCCGCGCCTGGTGTGGGACCGGGTCGCGGGGACGGTCACCGGCCGCCCGGGCACCCAGCGGCTCGCCGTCACCTCGGGCGGCACCATCCCCGACCGCGGCCTGTTCGGCGTGTTCCTGGTGGGCTCCGATCCGAAGAAGGGCGGCGGCCGGGTCGGGGAGCTGGACGAGGAGATGGTCTACGAGTCCCGGGTGGGCGACGTGTTCACCTTGGGCACCACCTCCTGGCGCATCGAGGACATCACCCGGGACCGGGTGCTGGTCTCCCCCGCCCCCGGTGTCCCCGGGCGGCTGCCGTTCTGGAAGGGCGACCAGCTCGGCCGCCCGCTGGAACTCGGCCGCGCCCTCGGGGCGTTCCTGCGCGAGATCGGCGCCCTGCCGCGGGACCGGGCGCAGGAGCGGCTGCGCTCGGCCGGGCTCGACGAGTGGGCGGCGGGCAACGTGCTGTCCTACCTGGAGGAGCAGCGCGCCGCCTGCGGGCACGTACCCGACGACCGCACCATCGTCGTCGAGCGGTTCCGGGACGAGCTCGGCGACTGGCGGGTGGTGGTGCACTCGCCGTTCGGGGCGCAGGTGCACGCGCCGTGGGCGCTGGCGCTCGGCGCCCGCCTGGCCGAGCGCTACGGCATGGACGCGCAGGTCATGCACGCCGACGACGGGATCGTGCTGCGCCTGCCCGACGCCGACATGATGGGGCTCGACCTGCTGGACGCGCCGCCCCCGGCCTCCGGCGTGGACCACGGCTCCGCCTGGGGCGGCGACGAGCAGGCCGCGCCGGTCGGCGCCGACACCGTGGCCTTCGACCCGGGCGAGGTGGAGCAGGTCGTCACCGAGCAGGTGGGCGGCTCGGCGCTGTTCGCCGCCCGGTTCCGCGAGTGCGCGGCGCGGGCCCTGCTGCTGCCCAGGCGCGACCCCGGGCGGCGCACCCCGCTGTGGCAGCAGCGGCAGCGGGCCTCGCAACTGCTCCAGGTGGCGTCCGGGTTCGGGTCCTTCCCGATCGTGCTCGAGGCCGTGCGCGAGTGCCTCCAGGACGTGTTCGACGTGCCGGGCCTGGCCGAGCTGATGCGGGACGTGGAGACGCGCCGGGTGCGTCTGGTGGAGGTCACCACGCCCGAGCCGTCCCCGTTCGCCAGGTCGCTGCTGTTCGGCTACGTCGCCCAGTTCCTCTACGAGGGCGACTCCCCGCTCGCCGAGCGCAGGGCCGCCGCGCTGTCGCTGGACTCCCGGCTGCTGGCCGAGCTGCTCGGCCGGGCCGAGCTGCGGGAGCTGCTCGACGCCGAGGTGATGGCCGAGCTCGAGCGGGAGCTCCAGCGGCTCACCGAGGACCGGCGGGCCAAGGACGCGGAGGGCGTCGCCGACCTGCTGCGGCTGCTCGGGCCCCTGACCGGCGCGGAGCTGGCCGAGCGCGGCGGGCGGGCCGAGTGGGCCGAGCAACTGGCCGCGGCCAGGCGCGCCATCCGGGTGCGGGTGGCGGGCGAGGAGCGCTGGGCCGCCATCGAGGACGCCGGGCGGCTGCGGGACGCGCTGGGCACCGCGCTCCCGGTGGGCGTGCCGGAGGCGTTCACCGAGCCGGTCGGGGATCCGCTGGGCGATCTGCTGGCCCGGTACGCCCGCACCCACGGCCCGTTCACGGCGGCGGAGGCGGCCGCCCGGTTCGGCCTCGGCACCGCGGTGGTCACCGGGGCGCTGCACCGCCTCGCCGCGGACGGCCGGGTGGTGCAGGGCGAGTTCCGGCCCGTCGCGGCCCCGGGCGCCGCCGAAGGCGGCGAGTGGTGCGACGCGCAGGTGCTGCGCAGGCTGCGGCGGCGCTCGCTGGCCGCGCTGCGGCAGGAGGCGGAGCCGGTGCCGCCCGCCGCGCTGGCCTCGTTCCTCCCGCAGTGGCAGCACCTGGGCGCGCACAGCCTGCGCGGCGTGGACGGGCTGCTGCGCGCGGTGGAGCAGCTCCAGGGCGCGGCGGTGCCCGCCTCCGCGCTGGAGCGCCTGGTGCTGCCGTCGCGGGTGGCGGGCTACCAGCCGTCGATGCTGGACGAGCTGACGGCGGCCGGCGAGGTGGTGTGGGCCGGGGCGGGCGCCGCGCCCGGCAAGGACGGCTGGATCGCGCTGTACCCGGCCGACACCGCGCCGCTGCTGCTGCCCGAGCCGCAGCCGCTGGAGGCCGGCGAGGTGCACCGGGCCGTGCTGGATGCCCTGTCCGGCGGGTACGGGCTGTTCTTCCGGCAGCTCGCCGAGCGGGTCGCCGCGGGCGGCACCACCGTGGACGACACCGAGTTGGCCACCGCCCTGTGGGACCTGGTGTGGGCCGGCCGGCTCACCAACGACACCCTGGCCCCGCTGCGCGCGCTGCTCGGCTCCGGGCGCACCGCGGGGTCCACCGCCCACCGGGCGCCCCGGGCGGTGCCGCGCGGCCGGTACGGCACGCTCACCGGCCGGCCCGGCGGGCTCGGCGGCGCCGCCCGGATACCGGGCTCCCGGACGGGGCCGCCCACCACGGCGGGCCGCTGGTCCCTGCTGCCGGAGCGCGTCACCGATCCCACCCACCGGGCGCACGCCCTGGCGCAGACCCTGCTGGACCGGCACGGCGTGGTCACCCGGGGCGCGGTGGCGGCCGAGGGCGTGCAGGGCGGGTTCTCCGCGGCCTACCGGGTGCTCACCGCCTTCGAGGAGGCGGGCCGGGCCAGACGCGGCTACGTGGTGGAGGGGCTCGGCGCCGCGCAGTTCGCCACCGACGGGGCCGTCGACCGGCTGCGCGCGGTGCACACGGCGCGGGACCGGGCGCCGGACGGCGGCGCGGACGCGGCGCCGGGGCGCCCGGGCGGCGGGCGGGGCGGCGGCGCCGTGGTGCTGGCCGCCGCCGACCCGGCCAACGCCTACGGGGCCGCCCTGCCGTGGCCGGATCCGCCGGGGGACGCGGGCCACAAGCCGGGCCGCAAGGCGGGCGCGCTGGTCGTTCTCAGCGACGGTGAGCTGGTGCTGTACGTCGAGCGCGGCGGGCGGTCGCTGATCGCCTGGGACACCGGTCCGGAGCGGCTCCAGTCGGCGGCGGACGCCCTGGCCCTCGCGGTGCGCGAGGGCGCCCTCGGCAGGCTCACCGTGGAGCGCGCCAACGGGGAGCCCGCCCTCACCTCCCCGCTGGGCCGCGCCCTGGAGGCCGCCGGCTTCCACGCCACCCCCCGGGGGCTGCGCCTGCGGTCGTGACCCCGGGGCCCGGCGGCGGGCTCCGGCGGCGGGCCGGGCCCGCCCGGCGGACGGCCGCCGCAGCCGCGGGCGCGCCGCGAGCGGCCCCTCGGCCCCCCGCGACCGGCCGACCGGAAGGAACCGGCAGGCAGCACCCGCGGGCAGCACCCGCAGCAGGCGGAGCCGACAGGCGGAACCGGCAGCGAAACCGGCAGGCGAACCGACACAGGAAAGACCGGGAGAGAAGAGGACCAGTGCCCGAAGGCGACACGGTATGGCTGACCGCCCGGCGGCTGCACGAGGCGCTGGCGGGCCGGACGCTGACCACCGCCGACCTCAGGGTCCCGGCGCTGGCCACGGCCGGTCTCGCCGGGCGCCGCGTCGGCGAGGTGGTCTCGCGCGGCAAGCACCTGCTGACCAGGTTCGACGGCGGCCTGACACTCCACAGCCACCTGCGCATGGACGGGAGCTGGCACGTCTACCGCGCGGGCGAGCGATGGCGGGGCGGCCCGCAGTGGCAGATACGCGCCGTGCTGGGCGACGCCGAGCGGGTCGCCGTCGGCTACCGTCTGCCGGTCCTCGAGCTGCTGCCCACCGCGGAGGAGGAACGGGTGGTCGGCCACCTCGGCCCGGACCTGCTGGGCCCGGACTGGGACGCGGCGGAGGCGCTGCGGCGGCTGCTCGCGGACCCGGCGCGCCCGGTCGGCGAGGCCCTGCTCGACCAGCGGGTCATGGCCGGGATCGGCAACGTCTACAAGTCGGAGGTGTGCTTCCTGCGCGGGGTCACCCCGTGGACCCCGGTCGGCGACATCCCCGGGCCCGAGCGGGTCGTGGAGCTGGCCAGGCGCCTGCTGGACGCCAACCGCAACCGGACCGGCCACATCACCACGGGGGACACCCGCTCCGGCCGCCGCCACTGGGTGTACGGGCAGGCCGGCCGCCCCTGCCGCCGCTGCGGCACCCGGGTGGTGGGCGCGGAGCAGGGCGCCGCGCCCCAGGCCAGGATCTCCTTCTGGTGCCCGTGCTGCCAGGACGGCCCCGCGCCCGCGCCGACCCGGTTCGCCCCCACCCCGCCGTCCGCCTACTGACCGAGCGCCACCGGGCGGGCGGCAGCGGCCGGAAGTCTTGTTGACGGTCCGTCAGTTCCGGTCGTACCGTCGTGCGCATGCCCACCGAGCACCCGCCGGGCACCGCCCCGGCCGGGCTTCCCGCGGCCTACGACCTCAGCGGGCGCACGGCCCTGGTCACGGGCGCGGGGAGCGGCATCGGCCGGGCCTCGGCCATGCTCCTCGCCCGGGCGGGCGCCGCGGTGGCCTGCGCCGACATCGACGCCGCGGGGGCGGAGGAGACGGCGCGGCGGATCGGGGCGGACGGCGGGACCGCCACCGCCCACCCGGTGGACGTGGCCGACCGCGCCCAGGTCGCCTCCGCCGTGGCCGCGCTGCTGGCCGCCCACGGACGGCTCGACGTCATGGCCAACATCGCCGGGATCATGCACGCCAGCCCGGTCCTGGCCACCGCCGACGCCGATCTGGAGCGGGTACTCGCCGTGAACTTCCGGGGAGTGCTGCACGGCTGCCAGGAGGCCGGCCGCGCCATGGCCGCCCGCGGCGGCGGCAGCATCGTCAACATGGCCTCGGGCGCGGTGGACTCGGCCACGCCGGGGCTGCTGTGCTACAGCGTCTCGAAGGTGGCGGTGGTGCAGCTCACCCGCACCCTGGCCGCCGAGCTGGGGCCCGCGGGGGTGCGGGTGAACGCGGTGGCGCCCGGCTGGGTCCCCACCGCCATGACCGGCCGGCACGACGGCGAAGGCGCGGCCCCCTCGTTCGGGGACCGCGCCCGCCGTCTGTCGCCCCTGTCCCGCGTGGGCACGCCCGAGGACGTCGCCCACGCCGTGCTGTACCTGGCCTGCGACGCGTCGTCGTTCACCACGGGGCAGATCCTGCGCCCGAACGGCGGGGTGGCCATGCCGTGGTGAGACGGCCGGGGCCGGAGCACCCGGGACGGGGCCGCCCGCCCGCGCGAACCACCGCGGGGAGAGGAGCCGCAGCGGAAAGGCGGGCAGACCCCGCCCGGGCGTCCGGGTCCATGGGGGTGCCGCGTTCAGCGGTGGCGCGGCACCCAGCGGTACTGGTCGCCGCCGACCCAGGTGACCATCTCGGGATCGTCGAAGTCGACGTGCTCCAAGCCGGCACGGCGCGCGAACTCGATCAGATCCGCGATGCCGAAAGCCTTGCCGACGACCTCGCCCTTGATCTCCACCAGGCGGAACGGGGGGTCGTCGGGCGTGGGCGCACGGACCAGGATCGGGGCCCGCTCGCGGTAGACGCCCTCGGTCATGGCGGGACTCCCCGCCGCGCTGCCGTCACCGCGCTCACCCCCGCCGGTCGGTCTGGTTCTCCGCGGTGAACATCCACAGCTCCTTCTCGAGCTCGCGGGTCAGGCCTATGAGCAGGTCCTGGGTCACCGGGTCGGGCTTCTCGGTCTCCTCGATCCGCTCCCGCATGCGCGAGATGACCGCCCGCAGGGTCTCGATCAGGTAGGTGATCACATCGGTGTCCTGCACCCAGTCCACCGGCGCCGCGGGCAGCCCGCTGGTCTTGGCCAGGATCTCGGCCCGTCCGTCCGGGCTCACCCCGATGGCGGCGGCCCGCTCGGCGACGGCGTCGGCGTAGGAGCGCGCTGTGGAGACCACCTCGTCCAACTGGAAGTGGATCGAGCGGAACCGCGGCCCGACGATGTTCCAGTGCATCTGCTTCCCCACGAGGGAGAGGTCGAGCAGGTCGACCAGCGCCCCCTGGAGAGCGTCTCCCGTGATCTTGCGGGCGTCGTCGGAAAGGGTGCTGGTGACGACACTCATGGATGGTTCCTCCTTGGACGCTCTCGACTCGGCGGTCGCGGTGCCCTCCGCGATGGTCCACGGGAGCACTCAACGCTCCGCCTGCCCGCCCCCGGGCCGGCTATGCGGGCCGATTCGAACCGATGAGCAGGTAAAGACCCGAATCGCCCGGATCCGGGAGCCGGAGCCGGATAAGGCACCCGCACCCGCACCCGCCGCGCCCCACGACACCGAACGGCCCCGGGCGGCACACGCCGCCCGGGGCCGGGGAAATCTCGGAGAACTCGGAATCTCGTAGGGACACTCTCATCGACACCGCCGGCGCATTCCGGCGCCCACCGGCACCCGGCGCGCTCTCCGCGCCACGGCACCGCGCCCGGGCACACACCCGCCCGGCAGCCGGCCGCGAGCGGGCGGCGAGCGAAGCAGCGGAACGGCCGCAACTAGGCCGCGACCACGTCCACCGCCTGCGCGGAGGGCTCCAGGCCGCCCACGCGCTCCTCCGCAGGCACCGGCGCCACGGGCTCCACCAGCACCGGCCGCACCGGCTGCTCGCCCTGGGCCAGCTCCGCCAGCGACAGGTCGTCGCTGACCTCGCGCATCACTTCGGACATCCGCACGTCCAGGGCGTCGCAGATCGCGGAGAGCAGCTCGGAGGACGCCTCCTTCTGCCCCCGTTCGACCTCGGACAGATAGCCCAGCGACACGCGTGCGGACGCCGAGACCTCGCGCAGCGTGCGGCCCTGACGCTGGCGCTGCCGACGCAGCACGTCACCCAGCAGGCGACGAAGCAGGATCATCGGTGGCTCCCTCCTCGGACCGCTCTCGCGCAACGTCTCTGCCCCACCGTACCGCCTTCGCCCTCGAGCGTGCGGGGAGCGAAGTCGTGTTCACTCAGGGCTGCAAACATCCGCTGTTCCCCTGCTGTTCCACTGTCCCCTCCCTGGGATCCGGGCGGTCACCCGGTGCGCCGCGCCAGCGTCTCGCGCAGCAGGCCGAGTACCGCCTCCACCGTCCCCGCGCGAATTCCGGCCCGGTCGCCGGAGACCGCGGGTGAAACGGCGGCTGAACCGTCAGGTCCGGCCACCGCAACGTATACCGTGCCGACCGCCTTCCCGTCCTGTGGTTCCGGACCCGCCACCCCGGTGGTGGCTATCCCGTAATCTGCCCCCAGAATCCGTCTCACACCCCGCGCCATCGCCACCGCCACGTCCGGGTCGACCGCTCCCCGCTCGCGCAGCAGCTCCTCCGGCACGCCGAGCAGCGACGCCTTCACCGAGGTGGCGTAGGCCGTCACGGAGCCGCGGAACGCGCGGGAGGCCCCGGGGACGGCCGTCAGCTCCGCCGCCACCAGGCCGCCGGTCAGCGACTCGGCGACGGCGAGGGTCGCCCCGCGTTCACCCAGGAGTACGAGAACCTCGGCCGCCAGGCTCAACGCGCGCTCTCCCGGGCCTTGCGCAGCCCCTCGCGGCGCAGCACCACGGCCTGCCGGACGTAGTCGAGGCCGGTGACCACGGTGAGCACCACCGCGACCGCCATCGCCCACGCGCGCAGCGTGGCCAGCGGCCCGGTGAGCGCCAGCACGTACATGCCGACCGCGATGCCCTGGGTGAGGGTCTTGAGCTTGCCGCCGCGGCTGGCCGGGATGACCCCGTGCTTGATCACCCAGAACCGCATCAGGGTGATGCCGAGCTCCCGGGTGAGTATGACCAGGGTGACCCACCACGGCAGGTCGCCCAGCGCGGACAGGCAGATCAGCGCCGAGCCCATGATCGCCTTGTCCGCGATCGGGTCGGCGATCTTGCCGAAGTCGGTGACGAGGTTGTGGCGCCTGGCCAGCTCGCCGTCGAACAGGTCGGTGATCATGGCGATGCTGAACGCGGCCCAGGCGAACGAGCGCCACGCCGGGTCGTCGCCGCCGTCGTGGACGAGGAGCAGCACGAACCCCGGCACCAGGACCAGCCGCAGCATCGTCAGCGCGTTGGCGACGTTCCACAGCCCCGCCACGCGCAGCGAGCCGTCCTGCGACCCGGCGGCGGCGGGCGCGGACCCGCCGGAGCGGCGCCCCGACAGGGCGGACGCGCCCCGCGCGCCCTTCGGACCGGGCGGGACGACGGGACCTGCGGTGCCGGGCACGCCCGGCACCGGGGCGCCCGAGGCGGGGACTTGGGTCATACGACCGCCCCGCACGGCTCCGCCACGAGGTCGACGCCCTCGGCACCCGTGACCTTGGCCGTCACGAACTGACCCACGGCCACCCCCTCCGCGCCCTCCAGGCGCACCTGTCCGTCCGTCTCGGGCGCCTGGTGGGCGGCGCGCCCGACGGCCTCCCCGTCCTCGACGGACTCCACCAGGACCTCGACGGTGCTGCCGAGCCGCTCCTCGGCGCGCTGCGCGGTGAGCTCCTCGGCCAGCCGGGTGACCCGCTCCAGCCGCTCGGCGATCACGTCCTCGTCCAGCTTGCCCGGGTAGCCGGCGGCCTCGGTGCCCTCCTCGTCGGAGTAGCCGAACACCCCGATGGCGTCCAGCCGGGCGCCGCCGAGGAACCGCTCCAGCTCCGCCAGGTCCGCCTCGCTCTCGCCGGGGAAGCCCACGATGAAGTTCGAGCGCACCCCCGCCTCCGGCGCCTTCGCCCGGATCCGGCCCAGCAGCTCCCAGAACCGCTCGGTGTCGCCGAAGCGCCGCATGGCGCGCAGCACGGCGGGCGAGGAGTGCTGGAAGGACAGGTCGAAGTAGGGCGCGACCTTGGGAGTGGAGGTCAGCACGTCGATCAGGCCGGGCCGCATCTCGGCGGGCTGGAGGTAGCTCACGCGCACCCGCTCGATGCCGTCCACCGCGGCCAGCTCGGGCAGCAGCGTCTCCAGCAGGCGGATGTCGCCCAGGTCCTTGCCGTAGGAGGTGTTGTTCTCGCTGACCAGCATGATCTCGCGCACGCCCTGCTCGGCGAGCCAGCGCGTCTCGGTGAGCACGTCGGCGGGGCGGCGGGAGACGAAGGAGCCGCGGAAGGACGGGATGGCGCAGAAGCTGCACCTGCGGTCGCACCCCGAGGCGAGCTTGACGGCGGCGAACGGGCTGTCGTCCAGCCGGCGGCGCACCGGGCGCGGCCCCGACGCGGGGGCGAGCCCCGGCGGCAGGTCGTCCGCGGCGGCCGCGGGCACGGTGCCGTGGCCGGGCAGCGCCACGCCGGTGGTGGCGCTCTGCCGCTCCGCGGGGCTGACCGGGAGCAGCTTGCGCCGGTCGCGCGGCAGGTGCGGGGCGTGCACTCCGCCGCCGAGGATGGTGCGCAGCCGCTCGGAGATCTGCGCGTAGTCGTCGAATCCGAGGACGCCGTCGGCCTCCGGCAGGGCCTCGGCGAGCTCCTTGCCGTAGCGCTCGGCCATGCAGCCCACGGCGACGACGGCCCGGGTGCGCGCCCGTCCGTCGCGGGCCGCGGTCTTCAGGTCGCCCGCCTCGAGCAGCGCGTCCACGGAGTCCTTCTTGGCCGCTTCCACGAAGCCGCAGGTGTTGACCACGGCGACGTCGGCCTCCGCGGCGTCCTCGACCAGTTCCCAGCCGTCGTCCGCGAGGCGCCCGGCGAGCTCTTCCGAGTCCACCTCGTTGCGTGCGCATCCGAGGGTGACGAGGGCGACAGTGCGGCGTTCGGGCATGCACTCAGACTACTTTGTCCCGGCCCCAGGCCCACCCCACGGGCTCCTCGAGGGCCCCAGGAGACCGGGTCGTGCACGGCTCCCCCAGCGCCCTCACCGGTCACCGGGGGCCGCGGCGCGCCGGAGCGCGCCCGCGTGCGCCCCGGCGGTCACCCCGCCTCGGGATCCCCTGGGGTGAAGTTGAGCCGGACCACCTGGCCGCGCTCGCCGGCGGGGCCGAGGTCCTTGCCGTTGACGAACATCGACACCGCTCCGGCGTCGCCGATGATCAGCCTGATCTGCTTGTCGTCGTCGAACGTCCTGGACTCGCCGCTGGCGAGCACGCTCTGGAACAGCGACTTGCCGTTGCTGTCCGTCGCCGAGATCCAGCTCTTGTCCGTGGCGGTGAGCTTGACCGTCACCTTGTCGGAGGGCGCGGCGGCGATGGCGCTCTCGGTCGGGGCGGGCCCGCCGCCGGTGCCGGTCTTGCTCTCCGGCGGCTTGGGCGCGGCGCTCGTCGGGGAGCTGGGCGAGCTCGCGGCCGAGGGCTCGCCGGAGTCGCCGCCCTTGACGAGGTTGAAGCCGACGAAGGCGATCACCACGGCGATGGCCGCCACCATCGCCGCCGTCCAGTTCGGACGGCGCCGGTCCGGGCGGATCCGCTCCGCCTCGAACAGTTGCGCGGGCGGGGTGGCCGCGGGGGAGCCGTACTCGGCGTCGTACCGCGCCACCAGGGCGTCGGGATCGGCCCCGAGCGCCTTGGCGAGCAGCCTGATGTGGCCGCGGGCGTAGAAGTCGCCACCGCACCGCGAGAAGTCGTCCGCTTCGATGGCGTGCACGATCGGAGTACGGACCCGCGTGCGCGCGCTGAGCTCTTCGACGGTCAGGCCCGCGTCGATCCGGGCCTGGGCGAGCGCACGGCCGATGGACGGCCGCTCGTCGCTGGGGACGGGGTCACCGGGGGGGAGGTTGCCGATGGACACGAGGGCGCCTTTCGAGCGTGTAGCCACCTGCTGGACGTTCAGTCTAGGACCGGTCGGAAAGCGTTGGGCAAGCGGTGGAGCCGGTTTGTCCGCCATCGGGATTGCCTGACCGGGTGCCAGGTTCCCCACGGCGGTTCAACGTGGCACACGAAGGGAGGAAACGGTCATCCTCGCTTCCCCTCGCCATGTCACTCGATCGAGGGTTTCTGCGACGGTCACGCTGTTGCTCGCCAAGACTTCGGCGCCGGTCGGAAGGTTGCCCTGGGCCGTCCGGACGCCGGGCCGGGGGCGCCGGGCGCGGTCACTCCGCGCCCTCCCCCCGCAGCCTGGCGAGCACGGAGTCCAGCTCGTCCGGCTTGACGAGCACATCGCGGGCCTTGGACCCCTCGCTCGGGCCGACCACCCCGCGGGACTCCATCAGGTCCATGAGTCTTCCCGCCTTGGCGAAACCTACACGCAGTTTGCGCTGGAGCATCGACGTGGAGCCGAACTGCGTGGAAACGACGAGTTCCGCCGCCTGGCACAGCAGGTCCAGGTCGTCGCCGATGTCCTCGTCGATCTCCTTCTTCGGCTTGCCGCCCGTGGTGACGTCGTCGCGGTAGGAGGGCGTGAGCTGCTCCTTGCAGTGCCGGACGACGTCGGCGACCTCCTCCTCGGTGACGTACGCGCCCTGCATGCGCACCGGCTTGTTCGCGCCCATCGGCAGGAACAGCGCGTCACCCTTGCCGATGAGCTTCTCCGCGCCCGGCTGGTCCAGGATGACCCGGCTGTCGGCGAGCGAGGAGGTGGCGAACGCCAGCCGGGACGGCACGTTCGCCTTGATCAGACCGGTCACCACGTCCACGCTCGGCCGCTGCGTGGCCAGCACCAGGTGGATCCCGGCCGCGCGGGCGAGCTGGGTGATGCGGACGATGGAGTCCTCCACGTCCCGCGGCGCGACCATCATCAGGTCGGCCAGCTCGTCCACGATCACCAGCAGATAGGGGTACGGCACCAGCTCGCGCTCGCTGCCCGGCGGAAGGGTGATCCTGCCGCCGCGCACGGCCGCGTTGAAGTCGTCGATGTGCCGGAACCCGAACGCCGCCAGGTCGTCGTAGCGCAGGTCCATCTCCCGGACCACCCACTGGAGCGCCTCGGCGGCCTTCTTCGGGTTGGTGATGATCGGCGTGATCAGGTGCGGGATGCCCTCGTACGCGGTCAGCTCCACCCGCTTGGGGTCCACCAGCACCATCCGCACCTGGTCCGGCGTGGCGCGCATCAGCACCGAGGTGATCAGGCAGTTGACGCAGGAGGACTTGCCCGCGCCGGTGGCGCCCGCGATCAGCACGTGCGGCATCCGGGCCAGGTTCGCGGCGACGAAGCCGCCCTCCACGTCCTTGCCCAGCGCCACCACCATCGGGTGCTCGTCCTCCGCGGCCTCCTCCGAGCGCAGCACGTCCCCGAGGTTGACCATCTCCCGGTCCGAGTTGGGGATCTCGATGCCGACCGCGGAGCGGCCCGGGATGGGGCTGAGGATGCGCACGTCCGGGCTGGCGACGGCGTAGGCGATGTTCTTGGCGAGGGCGGTGATCCGCTCGACCTTCACGGCCGGGCCGAGCTCCACGATGTAGCGGGTCACGGTGGGGCCGCGCTGGAAGCCGGTCACCCGGGCGTCCACCTTGAACTCCGAGAACACCCCGGTCAGCGCCCGCACCACGTCGTCGTTGGCCTTGCTGCGGGCCTTGCCGGGGCCGCCGCGCCGCAGCAGGCGCGGCGGCGGCAGGGCGTAGGCGAGGTCGCCGGAGAGCTGGAGCTGCTCGGAGCGCACCGGCGCGGGGCCGTGCTCGCGCGGCGCCTCGGGACCCGACCCGCGCGCCGCCGCCGGGGTGCGCGCGGGGGCGGGCTCGTCGGGCGCGGAGACGGGCTCGAACGGCGGTTCGGGCTGCTCCTCCTCGGCCTCGCGCACGGTCTCGCGCAGGTCCGCGACGACCGGCGAGGGCTGCACACCGTGCAGCAGCGCGCCGTCCAGCGCGGCGACGGCCTCCTCCGCGACCCCCACGGCGTCCGAGGACGCCGGGGCGGGCTCGGCCGCGGGAGAGCGGCGGCGCGGGCGGCGGCGCGCCGGCGTCGGCTCCGGCTCGGGGGCGCCGTACCCGGCCGCGGACTCCTCCGCGGGCCCGCCCCGGTCGTCGTCGTCCTGGAACAGGTCCGCCAGGTCGTCGTACTCGTCGTCCGCGTACGGCTCGGCGTACTCCTCGTCCGCGGCGCGGCGCCGGATCCGGCGTTCGGGCGGCGCGAGGCCCACCCTGGCGCCGAGCGCCCGCAGCTTGCGCGGGATGGTGTTGACGGGGGTCGCGGTCACCACCAGCAGGCCGAAGACGGTGACGAGCAGCAGCAGCGCCGCGGCCAGCACCGAACCCACCGTCAGCAGCAGCGGCTTCGCGGCGATCCAGCCCAGCCAGCCGCCCGCGTCCCGCATCTCGCGCGCGCCGTCGCCGCGCTCGGGCGAGCCGCACGCCAGGTGGGTCAGGCCCAGCACCCCGAGGCCGAGCGCGGTCAGCCCGATGACGATCCGTCCGTTGGCCTCGGGCCGCTCCGGATGGCGCATCAGCCGCGCCGCCACCACGGCGAGCGGGATGGGGAAGAGCAGGTCGAGCCGGCCGAACGCGCCGGTGACCAGCACCGTCACCAGGTCGCCCACCGGCCCGTCGAGGTCCGACCAGGTGCCCGCGGCGATCACCAGGGCCAGGCCGAGCAGGAACAGCGCGAGGCCGTCCTTGCGGTGCGCGGGGTCGAGGTTCCGCGCACCGTTGCCTATGCCCCGCAGCACCGCGCCGACGGCGTGCGCGGCCCCCAGCCAGCAGCGCCGCACCAGGCGCAGCACGGGAGCGGTCGGCGAGGGCGCGGGCCTGGCCGGCGGCCTGGCCGCCTTCTTCGCGGGCGCCTTCTTCGCCGGGGCCTTCCTTGCCGGAGCCTTGGGCGGGGCCTTCTTCGCCGGGGCCTTCTTCGGCGCGGCGGCTTTCTTCGCGGGAGCCTTCTTCACGGCGGCCTTCTTGGCCTCAAGCCTTCGTCGCGGGAGTGGCGGGAGAGGTGGTCACGGCCGCCGTCCGGCCGGGCTTCCGGCGGTGCGGGTCCTGCGCGCGGATGACGGTGGCCATGGTGGGAGACTATCGGCCCGCGACGGGAAGAACACGTGTCCCACCGGACACGCGTGTCGGTGCGGCCGGGTCAGCCCTGCGGTGGCATCTGCGGGGCCCTGCCCGCGCCGGGCTCCAGCGCGTCCAGCGCGCGGCGCAGCCCGTTGAGCTTGCGCTCCAGGTGGGCGGCGGTGGCGATGACGGCCGCGTCCGACGCGCCGTCGAGCTGCTTGGTCAGCGCCTCGGCCTGCTCCTCCACCGCGGCCAGACGCGCCGACAGCTCCGCGAGCAGGCCCGCGGACTGGCTGCCGTCCGCCGCCGCGTGGTCGCCGCCCTCGAGCTGGAGCCGCAGCAGCGACGCCTGCTCCTTGAGCTGGCAGTTCTTCATGTACAGATCGACGAACACGGAGACCTTGGCGCGCAGCACCCACGGGTCGAACGGCTTGGAGATGTAGTCCACCGCGCCCGCCGCGTAGCCGCGGAAGGTGTGGTGCGGGCCGTGGTTGATGGCCGTGAGGAAGATGATCGGGATGTCCCTGGTCCGCTCGCGGCGCTTGATGTGCGCGGCGGTCTCGAAGCCGTCCATGCCAGGCATCTGGACGTCGAGCAGGATCACCGCGAAGTCGTCCGTGAGCAGAGCCTTGAGCGCCTCCTCCCCGGACGATGCCCGCACCAGCGTCTGATCGAGCGCGGAGAGGATGGCCTCCAGCGCCAGCAGATTCTCCGGTCGGTCATCGACCAGGAGGATCTTGGCCTTCTGCACCATGGCCCGTCCTCCTCGTCCCGACATGGGGCCTTGCCTGCTCGAAGAGCCCGGGGAGGCGGCGGGCGCCGCCCCCGGGGACGGCTCCTGTGCGCCGCCCGCTCTCGTGCCGGTCATGGTAGCCGCACCCCGCCGTCCGCCACACCCTGTCACCGCCATGTCACTGTGCACGCACCGTGAACGACGCCGGGGGCGGAGAAGTTCCCGCGCGCCCCGGCGGCGCCCCGTGCCGCAGCGCTCAACGCGACTGCAACCACTGGTCGATGACGGTCAGCAGGTGGTCGGGGTCGACCGGCTTGGTGACGTGCTCCGTCGCACCCGCCTCCATGCTCTTTTCGCGGTCGCCCTGCATGGCCTTGGCGGTCAGGGCGATGATGGGCAGCCCGGCGAACTGCGGCATCCTGCGGATGGCCGCCGTCGTCGCGTACCCGTCCATCTCGGGCATCATAATGTCCATCAGGACGAGTGCGACGTCGTCGTGCTGTTCGAGGACCTCGATCCCCTCGCGTCCGTTCTCGGCGTACAGCACGGTCAGCCCGTGCTGCTCCAGCACGCTGGTGAGCGCGAACACGTTGCGCACGTCGTCGTCCACGACGAGGACCTTCTGTCCCCGGAACCGGCCCTTGAAACCGGACCTCGCCTCCGCGTGTTCCTCCTGCTCGTCCTGGCCGTGCAGCCAGGAGGGCGGGGCGGGCGGCTGCGGGAGGGCGGGCTCGGGCCGGGTGCGGCGCCGGATGCGGGCCAGGCCCGTCCCGGCGCGGCTGCGGGTGGTGACGGACGGCTCGATCTCGCCGTGGGCGGGCGGCTGCGCCTCGGCGGACTCGAAGCCGGCCTCCTCCTGCCCGGTGTCGCCGCCCTCGCCCTGCCCCTCGGGCAGCGCGGTCAGCCGCGGGTAGTGCTGCTCGGCCGTCTCCTCGGTGACCAGCGGCAGGTACAGGGTGAACGTGCTGCCGCGGCCGGGCTCGCTGTCCGCGTGGATCTCGCCGCCGAGCAGGCGCGCGATCTCCCGGCTGATCGACAGGCCCAGGCCCGTGCCGCCGTACTTGCGGCTGGTGGTGCCGTCCGCCTGCTTGAACGCCTCGAAGATCACCCGCATCTTGCTGGCCGCGATGCCGATGCCGGTGTCCGCCACCGAGAAGGCGATCATCTCCTGCGACGGGTCCCGCAGCACCCCCTGCTCCAGCAACTGCTCCCGGATCTCCACCGGCACGTCCGCGCCCGCCGGCCGGATCACCAGCTCCACCGACCCGGAGTGCGTGAACTTCACCGCGTTCGACAGCAGGTTCCGCAGCACCTGGAGCAGCCGCTGCTCGTCGGTGTGCAGGATCGGCGGCAGCTCGGGCGAGACCCGCACCGCGAAGTCGAGGTTCTTCTCCGCCGTCAGCGGCCGGAAGGTGGCCTCCACGTAGTCCACCAACTGCACCAGCGCGATCCTGGTGGGGCTGACGTCCATCTTGCCCGCCTCGACCTTCGACAGGTCCAGGATGTCGTTGATCAACTGGAGCAGGTCCGAGCCCGCCTGGTGGATCGTCTCGGCGAACTCCACCTGCTTCGGCGACAGGTTGCCGTCGGCGTTGTCGGCGAGCAGCTTGGCCAGGATCAGCAGGGAGTTCAGCGGCGTGCGCAGCTCGTGCGACATGTTCGCCAGGAACTCCGACTTGTAGCGCGCCGACATCGCCAACTGCTCGGCGCGCTCCTGGAGCGCCTGCTTGGCGGTCTCGATGTCGCGGTTCTTCTCCTCGATCTCCTCGTTCTTCTGCGCCAGCAGCCGTGCCTTCTCCTCCAGCTCGGCGTTGGACCGCTGGAGGGCGGCCTGGCGGGACTCCAGTTCGTTCTGCCGCTCCTGGAGCTGGCTGGCCAGGCCCTGCGACTGGGCGAGCAGCGCCTCGGTCTGGGTGTTGACGCTGATGGTGTTGACCGTGACCGCGATCATCTCGGCGATCTGGTCGAGGAAGTCGCGCTGGATCTTGGTGAACGGCTGGAACGAGGCCAGCTCGATCACCCCGAGCAGCCTGCCCTCGAACAGCACCGGCAGCACCACGATGTTCACCGGCGCGGCCTCGCCGAGCCCCGAGGAGATCTTCAGGTAGCCGGGCGGCGCGTTCTCCAGCAGGATCGTCTGCCGCTCGTACGCGGCCTGCCCGACCAGGGACTCCCCGATCCGGTAGCTGGTGGGCATGCTCCTGGTGACGTAGCCGTACCCGCCGGCCAGGCGCAGCTCCAGCTCCGCCGACGCCTCCTCGCCCTCGCCGGTGCGCACCGGCTGCGCCAGGAAGAACGCCCCGTGCCGGGCGCCGACCACGGGTGTGAGCTCGCTCATGATCAGCGCGGCGACGTCCTTCAGGTCGCGCCGCCCCTGCATCAGCCCGGAGATGCGGGCCAGCTCGGTCTTCAGCCAGTTCTGCTCGCGGTTCGCCTGCGTGGTCTCCCGCAGGTTGTCGATCATCTGGTTGATGTTGTTCTTCAGGTCGTTCAGCTCGCCCGCGGCGTCCACGTCGATCTTCTGCGTGAGATCGCCCTCGGTGACCGCCGTGGCGACGGTGGCGATCGCGCGGACCTGGCGGGTGAGGCTGCTGGCCAGGTCGTTCACGCCGACGGTCAGGTCCTGCCAGGTGCCGACGACGCCGGGGACGCGGGCCTGGCCGCCCAGGATGCCGTCGTTGCCCACCTCGCGGGCCACCCGGGTCAGCTCGTCGGCGAACGCGGAGAGCTGGTCCACCATCGTGTTGATGGTGGTCTTCAGCGCCAGGATCTCGCCGCGGGCGTCCACGTCGATCTTCTTGGTCAGGTCGCCGCGGGCCACGGCGGTGGTGACCATGGAGATGTTGCGCACCTGGGCGGTGAGGTTGCGCGCCATGCTGTTCACCGAGTCGGTGAGGTCCTTCCAGGTGCCCGACACGCCCGGCACCTTCGCCTGGCCGCCCAGCCGGCCCTCGGTGCCCACCTCCCAGGCCACGCGGGTGACCTCGTCGGCGAACTTCGCCAGCGTCTGCGTCATGCCGTTGACGGTGTCGGCGAGCGCCGCGACCTCGCCGCGCGCCTCCACGGTGACCTTCTTGGTCAGGTCGCCGTTGGCCACCGCGGTCGCCACCTGGGAGATGTTGCGGACCTGGTTGGTCAGGTTGTTCGCCATCAGGTTGACGTTGTCGGTCAGGTCCTTCCAGATGCCCGACGCATTGCGGACCCGGGCCTGCCCGCCCAGGCGGCCCTCGGTGCCGACCTGCCGGGCCACCCGGGTCACCTCGTCACCGAAGTCCGACAACTGGTCGACCATGGTGTTGACGGTGTTCACCAGGGTGAGGATCTCGCCCTTGGCGTCCACGGTGATCTTCTTGGACATGTCGCCGCGGGCGACCGCCGTGGTCACCTCCGCGATGCTGCGCACCTGCGAGGTGAGGTTGTTCGCCATCTCGTTGACGGACTGCGTGAGGTCCTTCCAGGTGCCGGAGACGCCCTTGACGTCCGCCTGGCCGCCGAGGATGCCGTCGGTGCCCACCTGGCGGGCGACCCGGGTGACCTGCTCGGCGAACGCCGAGAGCTGGTCCACCATCGTGTTCAGGGTGTTCTTCAGCTCCAGGATCTCGCCGCGCGCGTCCACGGTGATCTTCTGGCTCAGGTCGCCCCGCGCCACCGCCGTGGCCACCTGCGAGATGTTGCGCACCTGGTCGGTCAGGTTGCCCGCCATGGAGTTCACCGAGTCGGTCAGGTCCCGCCACACCCCGGCGACGCCCTGCACCTCGGCCTGCCCGCCGAGCCGTCCCTCCGTGCCGACCTCCCGGGCCACCCGGGTGACCTGCTCGGCAAACGAGGACAACTGGTCGACCATCGTGTTGACGGTGCTCTTGAGCTCGAGGAACTCGCCGCGCGCGTCCACGGTGATCTTCTGGCTCAGGTCGCCCCGCGCCACCGCCGTCGTCACCTGCGAGATGTTGCGCACCTGGTTGGTCAGGTTGCGCCCCATGGAGTTCACCGAGTCGGTGAGGTCCTCCCACACCCCGGACACGCCCGGCACCTCGGCCTGGCCGCCCAGGATGCCCTCGGTGCCCACGTCCCGCGCCATCCGGGTGACCTCGGCGGCGAACGCCGAGAGCTGGTCCACCATGGTGTTGACGGTGTTCTTCAGCTCCAGCATCTCGCCGGAGACGTCCACCGCGACCTTCTGCGACAGGTCGCCGTTGGCCACCGCCGTCGTCACCTGGGCGATGTCCCGCACCTGGCCGGTGAGGTTGCGGAACGCGGTGTTCACCGACTCGGTGAGGTCCTTCCACGCGCCCGCGGCGCCCGGCACCTTCGCCTGGCCGCCCAGCCGCCCCTCGATGCCGACCTCCCGCGCCACCCGGGTCACCTCGGCGCCGAACGAGGAGAGCTGGTCCACCATCGTGTTGACGGTGTTCTTCAGCTCCAGCATCTCCCCGTCCACCTGGACGGTCACCTTGCGCGACAGGTCGCCGTTGGCCACCGCCGTGGTGACCTGGGCGATGTCCCGCACCTGCGCGGTGAGGTTGTTGAACGCGGTGTTCACCGAGTCCGTCAGGTCCTTCCAGATGCCGGCCGCGCCCGGCACCTGCGCCTGCCCGCCGAGCCTGCCCTCGGCGCCGACCTCGGAGGCCACCCGCGTCACCTCGTCGGCGAACGTGCGCAGCGTCTCCGTCATCGCGTTGACGGTCTCCGCGAGCTGCGCCACCTCGCCGCTCGCGCTCACCGTGATCTTCTGCGACAGGTCGCCGTGCGCGACCGCCGTGGTGACCTGCGCGATGTCCCGCACCTGGTCGGTCAGGTTGCCCGCCATGGTGTTGACGGAGTCGGTCAGGTCCTTCCAGGTGCCGTCCACCCCGGGCACCACGGCCTGGCCGCCCAGGATGCCCTCGGTGCCGACCTCCCGCGCCACCCGGGTGACCTCGGCGGCGAACGCCGAGAGCTGGTCCACCATGGTGTTGACGGTGTTCTTCAGCTCCAGCATTTCGCCGTCCACCCGGACGGTGACCTTGCGCGACAGGTCGCCCTTGGCGACCGCCGTGGTGACCAGCGCGATGTCCCGCACCTGCGCGGTGAGCTGCGCCGCCATCGTGTTCACCGAGTCGGTCAGGTCGCGCCAGCTCCCGGACATGCCGCGCACCTGCGCCTGCCCGCCCAGCTTGCCCTCCGTGCCGACCTCGCTGGCCACCCGGGTGACCTCGTCGGTGAACGTGGACAACTGGTCGACCAGGCCGTTCACCGTCCGCCCGACCTTGAGGAACTCCCCGCGCAGGGCGTGCTCCGCCCCGTCCGGGCCGGTCCTGCGCAGCTCCATCCGCTGCTCCAGGTCGCCCTCGGCCACCGCGGACAGCACCCGCCCGACCTCGGCCACCGGGTGCACCAGGTCCTCGACCAGGGCGTTGGCGTTGTCGATCGCGCTCGCCCACGCGCCCTCGCACGGCCCCGGCTCCAGCCGCTCGGTGAGCTTGCCCTCCCGGCCGACGACCCGGCGCACCCGGGCCAGCTCGCCGGTCAGGTGCTGGTTGCGCTCGGCCACCTCGTTGAACACCGCGGCGACCTGCGCCATCAAACCGTCGCCGGTCACCGTCAGGCGCTTGCGGAAGTTCCCGTCCCGCATCGTCTCCAGTGCCGCGAGCAGGCGCTTCAGCGAGGCGGTGTCCACCTCGGTGGTGCTCCGTGCCCGGGGCCGCGCGCCCGTCGCCGCCCGCCCGGACGTGCCGTTGCGTCGAGAACCACGCTGCGCATCCGTTGCGACAACACCACCGCGCGCCGCTGCGCCAGACTCCACCGTGTCCCTCCCGCAGGGTTCACCCAGATACCCGGGTCGTGCATGGACCGGAGCCCAGTGTTTCACCATGCCCGCTGTCGGCCCTAACGGTTCCCGGGGCATCCCCCGCTACGGGGAGGCGCGCCGGGGAGGGAAAACACCGGCGACCCGCACACACACCCCCCGGATGGGTAAGTAATCTGGCACGGACCGCCCTGGACGGGCGCGCAACACGCAAGCCGGGGAGGGAGGGCTCCGCCTTGATCGGCCGGCACGGCAGGACGGGGCAGCACGGGGGCGGGCCAGGGAGCGCCGTCTCCACCACCGCGGCCACGGACGTCCCCCCGCACGACGGCGAGGCGCCGGCGGACGACCAGGCAGAGCTGAGGAGAGCAGTGATCACCGCGCGGGCAGCCGCCAGCTTCGAACCGGTCGGGCGTTCGGTGGCCGCCGCACGCGCCTTCGTCCGCGACACCCTCCAGGGATGGGGCTACACCGACGTCGTCGACGACGCGGTGGTCCTCACCAGCGAACTGGTCACCAACGCGGTCGTGCACGCGGGCACCGTCGCCGAGGTGCGGTGCCTGCGCTACGAGACCGCGGTCCGCATCGAGGTCGCCGACCGCTACCCGGAGCGCGAGCTGCCCGTGCAGGAGGCCGTGCGGCGCGGCGGCAACCCCGACCGGGAGGGCGGGCGCGGCCTGCTGCTGTGCGCCGCGCTGGCCGGCCGGTGGGGCGTGGAGTACAGCCCGACCCGCAAGCAGGTGTGGTTCCGCCTGGACCTGCCCGACCGGCCCGCGGGCACCAGGCTGGCCGGCCCCGTGCTGCCCGAGGACGCGCTGCCGGTCGCCGACGAGCCGGTGCGGGTCGCGGTGGTGCGGGTGGACAGGAGCGGCGCGATCACCGCGTGGAACGACGACGCCCGCGCCCTGTTCGGCCACGTCGCCGAGGAGGTCGTCGGCAAGCCGCTGGCCGACCTCGCCGCCTGGCCGCAGACCCCCGGCACCGGCATCGGGTTCGCCGAGGCGCTGCGCCTGTCCCGCTGGGAGGGCTCGTACGGCATCCGCGGCGCCGCCGGCCGGGTGCTGCCCGTCTACGGCACCCATCTGCGGGTCCGCGACGCCTCGGGCGAGCCGTCGTCGGTGTGCCTGCTGGTGCGCGACAGCGACCGCGCGGTGCTGCTCAGCCCGCGCGGCTCCGCCGGCTCCCGCGCCGCCGCCGAGGGCGCGGGCCCGTCCCAGGCGGACACCCGGCCGCAGCGCCCCTCCGCCGACCCGTTCGAGGTCTTCATCGGCACCCCCACCCCCGACGACCTGGACGGACTGCTCCAGCGCACCGTGGAGCGCGCCCGCGACATGCTCGACGGCGACGCCGCCTACCTGCTGCTGGCCACCGACGACGAGACGGAGCTGGAGGTCCGCGCCTCCACGGGCCTGCCCTCCGCCCGCCAGCGCTTCGCCCGGGTCCCGGTGGAGGCGGGCACCGGCCGCTACGGCAGCGCCCGCCTGCCCGCCGTCCACGACGACCTCACCGTCGCCCCCGGCGCCGTCCCCCTGCTGGCCGGCACCGGCATGCGCTCGGTGGTCACCGTGCCGCTGAAGGTGGAGGGCCGCCTCACCGGCTCGCTCGGCGTCGCCGCGGAGGCCCCGCGCCGCTACGGCAACGACGACGCGCTGCGCCTCCAGTTCGCCGCCGACCGCATCGCGCTCGCCGTCGAGAGCGCCCGGCTGAACGAGCTGGAGCGGCTCCGCCGGGGCTCGCTCTCCTTCCTCGTGGAGGCGTCCGACCTGCTCGCGGGCACCCTGGAGCACGACCAGACGCTCGCCCTGATGGCGCAGATGACCGTGCCCACCCTCGCCAGTTGGTGCGCCGTCTACACCCTCGCCGACGAGCGGTCCGAGCCGAAGCTGGCGTACGTGCTGCACGAGGACGAGGACCGCATCGACGGCCTGCGCGCCCTGCTGGAGCGCGTCGACCCGCCCCTGCCCGAGCACAACCCCGGCGAGCGCCCCACCCCGGGCGCCCGCCAGTGGACCGCGCCGTCCGACGCCGCCCACGCCGCCGCCCTGCGCGCCTCCCTGCGCTCCCTGGGCCTGGGCGAGGCCGGGCGGCCCGCCACCGGGCCCGGCACCGCGCTGGCCACGGCGGCCGCGGTCGGCGGGGAGACGGTGGTGCTGCCGCTGCTCGCCCGCAACCGCGTCATCGGCATGCTCACCCTCGGCAAGCCCTCCGACGAGCGGTTCCGGCAGGAGATCCTGGAGCTCGCCGAGGACCTGTCCCGCCGCGCCGCCCTGGCCCTGGACAACGCGCGCCTGTACTCGGAGCGCACCGCCATCAGCCAGTCCCTCCAGCGCAGCCTGCTGCCGCCGGAGCTGCCGCACATCCCTGGCGTGGAGGTCGAGGTCATCTACCGTGCCGCCGGTGAGGGCAACGAGGTCGGCGGCGACTTCTACGACCTGTTCCCGATCAAGGAGGGCTGCTGGGGCTTCGCCATCGGCGACGTGTGCGGCACGGGCCCCGAGGCCGCCGCCGTCACCGGCCTGGCCCGGCACGCGCTGCGCCTGCTGGCCCGCGAGGGCTTCGGCGGCCCTGCGGTGCTGGAGCGCCTGAACGCGGCCATCCTCGACGAGGGCTCCCGCGGCCGCTTCCTCACCCTGCTGTACGGCGAGATGTGGCCGCAGGAGGACGGCAGGACGCTGCTGAAGGTGGTGTGCGCCGGGCATCCGCTGCCCCTGCGGCTGCGCCCCGACGGCACGGTGTCCCCGGCCGCGGACCCGCAGCCGCTGCTCGGCGTCATGGACGAGCTGGAGCTGGTCGAGCAGAACGTCGAGCTGGAACCGGGCGACGTCCTGCTGTGCGTGACGGACGGCGTCACCGAGCGCCGCGAGGGCACCCGCATGCTGGGCGACGACGGCCTGGCGGAGGTGCTCGCCCAGTGCACGGGCCTCACCGCGGGCGCGGTCGCCTCCCGGGTGCAGCGCGCCGTCGAGCGCTTCGCCGCGGACGCCCCGTCCGACGACATGGCGATCCTGGCGATGCGGGTGCCCGAGCCGGAGTGACCCGCCCGGGCACGGGCAGCGAAGAGCCCCCGGGTACCGGGGGCTCAGGCGCTGCTGCGCCGGTTGACGCTCCGGTACACCGAGGGCGAGGTCGCGTACAGGTCGGTGAACGCCTGGCGCAGCGTCTCGGTGGAGGTGAACCCGCACTTGCGGGCCACCGCCGTCAGGGGTAAGGACGTGGACACCAGCAGCCGCGCCGCGGCCTCGGTCCGCGCCACCCGCACATAGCGCGCCGGAGAGGTGCCCAGGTGCCCGTCGAACAGCCGGGTGAGGTGCCGCTGGCTGACCCCGGCGACACGGGCCAGCGCCGGCGCCGACAGGTCGCCGTTGAGGTTGTTCTGCACGTGCGCGACCACGGTGCGCACCAGCCGGTGCTCCGGGAGCGGCGCCGCGGGCGGCATGCCCAGTTGCGCCTGGTTCCCGGGTCTGTGTAAGTAGGTGACGAGGGAACGGGCCACCGAGCGCGCCAGCTCCGGGCCGTTGTCCTCCTCGATCAGGGCGAGCGCCAGGTCCAGCGCGCTGGTCACCCCGGCCGAGGTGTACACGTTGCCGTCACGTATGTACAGCGGCGCCGGGTCCACCAGCACGGACGCGTACGCGGCGGCCAGCTTTCCCGCCAGCGACCAGTGCGTCGTCGCCCGCCGCCCGTTGAGCAGGCCGGCCGCCGCGAGCACGTGCGCGCCCGTGCACACCGACACCACGCGTCTGCTGATGCGCGCCAGCCTGCGCACCTCGCCCAGCAGCCGCCCGTTCACGGCCGCCGACCCGTGCCCGACGCCTCCCGCGACCAGGAACGTGTCCAGGGGCCCGGCCACCTTCTCCAGGGCGAGCTGCCCCGCGATGGACAGGCCCGAGCTGCACCGCACGGGGCGCCCGCCGAGCGTGGCCAGTTCCACCCGGTAGGGGCGGGCGGCGCCCAGGCGGTTGGCGGCGTCCATGGCGTCGGAAGGACAGGCTATGTCGAGCATCTCGGCGTCGTCGAAACCGACGATCACCACCCTGCGCGGCAACTGCTGTTTCATGTGTGCCGACCCTAGTCACGGGCCGGTCCGGCAGCCAGACAGCCCAAGATTCCGGCCAAGGCCCCCTGGACAGAACGACGGCCGACACCCCGTCAGCGGGTCAGCAGCCCGCCGAGCGCGTTGCACGCGGACGCGACCCGGTCCACCTCACGGCGGGTCAGCGACGGCCCCACCGGCAGCGCCAGCACCTGCGCCGCGGCGCGCTCCGTCTCCGGCAGGTCCGCGTTCACCCGGTACGGCCGCTGCCGGTGCACCGGCGTCGGGTAGGGCACGGCTCCCCGCACTCCGCGGGCGGCCAGCGCCCGGGCGAACGCGTCCCGGTCCGGCCGGCCGTTGCCCGGCACCCGCACCGAGTAGTGCCGGTAGACGTGGTGCGCCCCGTCGGCCACGGCCGGAGTGGCCACGCCCTTCAGCCGCGCGTCGAGCCGTTTGGCGTTGGCCCTGCGCCGCTCGGTACGGTCCGGCAGCTCCCGCAGCTCGGCCCGGCCGGCGGCGGCGCCCTCCGCGTCCAGCCGCAGTTGCGGCTCCTGACAGCGCAGCACCCGCAGGGCCCGCGCCAGGTTCCCGTCTCCGGTGGCCACGATCCCCGCCGAGCGGAAACTGAAGACGGCGGCGGCCCCGAACGTGCCGACGGCCCGCCCCCGCACGGCCGCGGCCGGGGCGTGCGCCGCGTTCTCCACCAGCGCGAGCCCGTGCCGCTCGGCGACCGCCCGCAGACCGTCCATGGGCGCCGGGTGTCCGAAGAGGTGCACCGGCATCACCGCGGCGGTGCGCGGCGTCACCGCGGCCTCGACGGCGGCCGGGTCGAGGCAGAAGCTGTCCGCCTCTATGTCGGCGAAGACCGGGGCGGCCCCGAGCTCCCGCACCGCGTCGGCCGCCGCGGAGAACGAGAACGAGGGAATGATGACCTCGTCGCCCGGCCCGATCCCCAGCGCGAGCAGCGACAGGTACATCGCCGACGCGCCCGAGTCCACCGCCACGCAGTGCCGCCCACCCACCAGCTCGGCGAACTCAGCCTCGAAGAGTTGGATCACCATACCGGCATGCTCACCGGTCGGCGTGAACGCGAGGTGACTGAGAGAAGTCACCGGCGTTGAAACAAGCGTAAGGGCCTGGGTCCCTGTCCGAAGACAAGGCCCCAGGCCCTCACAAAAAAAGTCCGGCGGTGTCCTACTCTCCCACGAAGTCCCCTCCGCAGTACCATCGGCGCAGTAGAGCTTAGCTTCCGGGTTC